>JAGSHH010000213.1 GCA_023954655.1 Colwelliaceae bacterium | reverse complement strand
TTAGGAGAAACTCCATGTCTCGTTTTTTTAGACGTCGTAAATTCTGTCGCTTTAGCGCAGAGGGTGTAAGTGAAATCGATTATAAAGATGTCGCTACACTAAAAAACTATATCACTGAAAGTGGTAAAATCGTTCCTAGCCGTATTACTGGTACAGCTGCTAAATATCAACGTCAACTTGGTCGTGCGATCAAGCGTGCTCGTTACTTAGCGTTATTACCATATACTGATTTACATAAGTAACTAATAAGGGGTTTTGAAAATGGAAGTAATTCTTCTTGATAAAATCGCCAAATTAGGCGGCCTTGGTGACAAGGTAACTGTTAAATCTGGTTATGCTCGTAACTTTTTATTACCGAAAGGTAAGGCAGTTTTTGCATCTGCAGCTAACGTTGAGCACTTTGAAGCTAAACGTGCTGAAATTGAAGCTAAACTAGCTGAAGTATTAAGTGCAGCAGAAGCTAAAGCAGCTAAAATCGTTGAATTAGCAGAAGTAACTATCGCTTCATCAGCAGGTGAAGAAGGTAAGCTATTTGGTTCTATCGGTACTAAAGATATTGCCGATGCAATCACTGAAGCTGGCGTTGAAGTTGCTAAAGCTCAGGTACGTATGCCACTAGGTACTATCCGCGAAACAGGTGAATTCGACATCGCTATTCACTTACACAATGATGTTGATACTAGCATTAAAGTAATTGTTATCGCTGAAGCTTAATTTACTTATTCAATAAGTAAATTAAAGTTATTAAACACCGTAGAAGATTTTTCTTTTACGGTGTTTTTTTATAAATAGATTGCTAAAAAAAATATACTTTATTTATTTTTGACTACACTTGTTGATAAATCTATTTTTCATTATTGACATGTCAAATTTACTCAGCAAAACCACTTTAATACATAAACAACTTATTCGACGTTTATCGTCGAGTATTATTGTTGGTACGAGTTTATTTTTATTACTAAACCTTTGGTTAAAAATTCCTGTAATTTTAAACCTTGTTGTTTTATCAATATCAGCATGTCTATTGATAAGTATTTATATTTTCTCTTCCTTTTTTTCTTCTACTTTAATCAAGCAATTCAAACACCTTACAGAACTAGAAAAATGGGCTGACTTATCTAAAATTTGTGGTGAAATTCAGCCAGTACCAAATACTGACGACAATCTTAGTCAAACCATTCATGAATTATATAAACAACTGCAAATAGCTAATAATAATGATAGTCGTATAGATAGAGTATTAAGAAGTAATGTGTTACTTGATAAAGAAACAGGAGTAGGAAATAGAGAATTTTTTAATAATCGCTTAGAAGCATTATTGAAGGAAGAAGATAGCCAAGGTGCGGTTTATTTTATTCAATTTAAAGATTTTGATTTAGTTCATTCTCTATATGGTGAGCAACAAGCATTAACGTTACTAAATTCACTTGTGCAAACATTAAAGAGGCGTTTAAATTCAATGCCTAACTACTTTTTAGCACGGAGAGACGAATTAGAACTTGCAGTCATTGTGCCGGATATATTCTTTAATGATGCTGAGAAACTAGCTGAAAAATTACTCAAAAGTTTATCTGTTGTCGAATTACCTGTTGGCATAAATAAAGATGAATTTATTCATATTGGTGTTAGTTATTTTTCGCAAGAAGAGAACTCATATCAGGTTAAATCAGAAGCTGATATGGCGTTACGTTCGGCGCAGTTACAAGGACCATCACAATGGTTTATGTATGATCCTGGTGAAGTTGAGCATGCCAGTGCAAAAGGTTCATTAAAATGGAGAACTTTTTTAAGTCATATTATTACAAAAAATGCTTTTGTGATTTTCTTCCAGCCAGTTATTTCTGCAACTAATGATGAAATATTGCATCACGAAGTACTCACTAAAGTGCGTGATAATGATGGTAGTTTAATTAGCGCAAGGGTGTTTTTACCTATGGCTAAAAAATGTGGATTAATACAAAAAATTGATTTATTGGTACTTAAACAAGTATGCAGATTACTATCGTACGATAATAGCCAACAAGACCGCTGTAGCTTAAACCTATCAATAGAGTCATTGTTATCGGCAAAGTTTATTAAGCAGTTTATTAGTATTATAAGAGAATACCCAAACGTTCATCAAAGACTTATTATTGAAATTAGTGAATATCATTTAGTAAATCATTTAGAGCAATTAAATCCTGTTTTAAATGAACTAAATAAGTTAGGGATTAAACTTTTAGCAGATAAGGTGGGGCAGTATGTTGTAAGTGCTCACTATCTTAAAGTTTGCCCTATTAAAATGATTAAATTACATCGAAGTATTGTTTTGAATATTCAGGATAAGCCTGAAAATCAAATATTTATACAAAGTTTAAAAGCAATAAGTGATGTACACAATGTTGCTCTGTATGCCCTAGGTGTTGAAAGTTATGAAGAGTGGCAATTGCTAAAGCGTATAGGTGTGAATGGAGGGCAAGGCCATTTTTTTACAGAGCCTGTAGCGCAAGTGGCAAAGGCCATTCATCTTTATTAAGTTTTTTTTGCTCTATTAATCCTCCCAACCCTTGTAAACCGCCAGTATGAAGAAGCACAATACGATGATTTTTCGGAAAGTATCCACTTTTAATTAAATCGAGAAGTGCTAAAATCATTTTTCCAGAGTATATCGGTTCAAAAGGTACTCCTGTATGTGCTGCAAATTCTTGTAATTCTTTTATGCTTTCAACGGTGAACCTGGCATAACCGCCATCATGATAGTTGTTTAGGACTTTCCAATTGTTTGCTAGTTTATTATCTCTGGTTATTAACAAATTATTTATTTCTTCTTCTAAGTATCCTTGTTGCTTTAAAATAGCTATTCCTAAAATTTTATGTTGATTTTTGTCTCCTGAAATGAGTCCTGAAATTGTACCTGCACTGCCTACTGGAGTCATTAACGTGTCATATTGCGTTTGATGACTTAATTCGTCGCAGATTTCAACAACTCCTTCTAAGGCTAATGCATTACTACCTCCCTCAGGAATGATAAAGTAATCAGGGTATTGTTTTGTTATTTCTTGTAAATACTTCTTTTCATTTCGTTGGCGATAGGTAACTCGATTAACAAATTGTAAATTCATCCCCCATTTTGCTGCTTGTGAAAGTGTGTAATTATTGGCGTAATCAGCTTCACCTCGAATAATACCAATCGAATTTAATTGGTTTTTATTGCAAGCATATGAAAGGGCATGAATATGGTTTGAATAAGCACCACCAAAGCTAATTACTCCTTTAAATCCCATGGCTTGGACATGCTGTAAATTATATTTTAATTTTCGCCATTTATTGCCAGAAATAATAGGATCAATCAAATCATCACGTTTTATTTGAACATTAAGATTATATTGTTCGAACAGTGGATGATTTAGTTTTTGTAAAATCGATGGTTTTGACATAAAAGTTTATGATTTTATTTAGTTAATCCCTTATTTTACACTAAAAAAACTTGCGCATAATGGCTAATCAGGGATAATGAATTTAGAGACAATTCGTTTTTAAAGCATAATAATATCGATAAATGTCAATAATCACACGAATAAATCAACTATTTTCATCGCCAGAACCTACAGGTTCTCTTGGCGTATGTTTGCAGCAGCAAACTCTGACCTTTTGCACTGTGGATGAAAGCCAAAGTGTTGAATTTCATCGCTCAAATTTTGTCGATAACCAATACTCACATGTGTTATCTGAATTCAAAGATAAAATTAATTTAATGGGCCAATGCCATATTGTTTTATCAGCAAAGCAAAATCAATTAGTTCAAGTTGATAAACCTAAAGTTCCTGATAATGAAATTAATGCTGCTCTGAAATGGCAAATTAAAGATTTGGTCTCTATCGCTCCTGAAGATATGATTGTTGATTACTATGATGGCCCCACAATGGCTGGTGGTGTTGAAAAAATTAATGTCGTTTGTGCTACTAAGAGTGAATTAGTAACGTTAGTAGAAGAGTTCAATAAAGAACATTGCAATATCAAAACGATCACTGTTGAAGAATTTGCTTTTACTAGTCTTTGCCCTATCGAAGATGAAGCTCGTTTAATTGTGTGCCAACAGCCTAATGAAGAAGTTTTGTTGATTATTGTTAAAAATGGAGAATTATATTTTCAACGTCGTTTAAGAGGAATGGCAACAATTGCAATGAAATCTGAAGATGAGCTAAGTATGGGAATTATTGACTCATTAAGTTTGGAAATTCAACGTTCTACAGATTACTTTGAACGTCAACAAAAACAAGCGCCCATAAGGAGTATCGAGGTTTTAGTTCCTATGGCTAATGAAGCGTTTTTAGCTCGAAAGCTTGCAGAAAATACGAATGTAGCTGTTAATTTATTTAATATGCCTGAAGGCTTTTCTGAATATAGAGAATATGCCGCTTGTGTTGGTGCAACCATGTTAAATAACATGGGGGATAGTGACTCATGAAAAAGCTATCAGTAAATTTATTTCAAGCGGAGTTAATGCCTGAACAGCCTTTATGGACTTTAAAACGTGTTGTTTTAGTCTGGGGTATTTCATTAATATTAATGGTTTTGTGGCTGTTTTTTAGTCAATATCAATTATCTCAATTATCAACTGAGTTTGAAAAAATTAACCAAAAACAACAACAAAATGATATTTTGTTAGCCCAATTAACAGATTTAGTGAGCCAAAATAAAGCAGACCCGCTTTTACAAGAAAAGC
>JAGSHH010000076.1 GCA_023954655.1 Colwelliaceae bacterium | reverse complement strand
CTAGCGGATATACATGTCAAACTCGCTCAGTACAATGACGCAGAAAAACATTATAATGAAGCTATTATTTTTGCTGTTGAAGCGGGTGATAAAGTAAAAGCAAACCAAGCAAGGTACCATTTATTAACAACTCAGTTAAAACAACGCTCTATTTGTAAAAATAATACTTTATTTACAACTATTGAAGCTGAATTTTTACCTAAAAATTCTATATATGATATTAAGTCAGTAGAAAAAAACTTCATATCTTGCTAAGAGATCAAACGTATATTTTAGCCCCTTACTCTATCCTAAATGCATGCCGATAGGGTCATCAAACAATCGTTATGTCCTATTATTTACCATCTTTATCATAGTCTCCTTTTAGTGACTGTGAATATCAAATAAGAGGGAAGCATTTTCATTAATTTTGATCTGTTCAGCAGCTGCCGCAAGCATCTCGACATCTTATCCAGGTCGATAAATAGCTAAGGTAAATGCACACAAAACTATAACGTAATCCATTGTTATTTTTATAAAAATCAGCAATACTCGTCTAAACAACCTAAAATTTTTATTGATAAAAATTATGATCAAGATCATACCTTCTCAAACGTTTAAGACTATTCCATGGAAAAATGGTAAAGGGAAAACTACAGAACTAGCGATAAACTCTGGTGCTACACTCGACAATTTTCAATGGCGCTTGAGTATCGCCAATGTTGTAGAAGATGGCATATTTTCAGATTTTTATGGTTACACAAGAAATTTAGTCTTAATTGAAGGGAACAGTATTCATCTTATTCATGATGATATTAAAACGGATAAGTTAACCAGACTGTTAGATTTCGCAACATTTGATGGTGGCTGTAAGACGTTAGGGACTCTTCAATCTGGTGAAATTAAAGACTTTAATATCATCACGTCTACAACTAAATTTTCAACAATAGTTAACACATATTCAGAGCAAATTTTAAAATCAATATCATTTAATGGATTAGTTTTTGCTTATAGCTTGTCTGATGATATGAAAATTAATGACAATAAAAACAATCAAAAACAGATAAAAAAAGGAGACTTATTACAATTGAACAATCCTAAAGACATTAATCTATTGGCAGAAAATTTTATACTGATTTTCATGAGCCCTATTGAATAATCACTAATCAGCTAAGTAGAAATACTAATAAATCGTAAAGTTCTTATTAATAGAATTTTACCATTTTGTAAACCTTATTACCTTTGAATTAACAACCCAGTAAATCATTGATTTAAATGAAGTATTACTACTTTACAAGCCAGCTGCATCCCTCTAGTATTATTTAACACTTTGTAATTAAGATAGGGAAACAATGGAAGAATCATTAGAATCTAGCATCCTTATTGTCGATGACAGTGCTATTAATATTCGGGTAATCTCCCAAATGGTTAGCGATTTAAATCATCAAATTCTAACTGCAACTAGCGGATTTCAAGCACTTAAACTATTAACAACATTTAAACCAAGCTTAATTTTACTTGATATTAAAATGCCTAAAATGAATGGCTTTGAATGTTGCAGTAGAATTAAAAAATCAGCTAGCCGTGCAAATATTCCAATTGTATTCATTTCTAGTTCTAGTAGTAGCGAAGATCAAGAAATGGCAATAAAGGTAGGTGGCAATGGTTATTTAACCAAGCCAGTTGATCCAAAAGAGCTATTGAATCAAATAGAATTTCATATGCCTTGGGCATAAAAGTCATACAATAAAAAAGGGTTAATCTATAGTGGATTAACCCTTTTATGTTCAAATGACATTTATACTAATGACTATATTTTGTAGTCGATTACTTCATAACCTAAAGCTTCTAACTGTGGTTTCAATGTTTTAGCATCGCCAACAACTACCATAAACATTTCAGCTAGGTTTAAGTGTTTTTTAGCTAATGCATTAATCTCATCAGAGGTAATGCTTTCAACTATTTTTGCACGTTGTTTAACAAAATCAACCGTTAAATCATGCTCTAAAATTTGTGCTAAGAAACCTAATTTTGCTCTTGGCGTTTCATACTTTAAAGCATCTTTTTGATTAATTGCATTACGCATAAAATTTAACTCTTCTGCTGTTATGCCTTTTTCATTATATCCTTTAATTTCATTCACAAATTCTATAATAGATTTATCTGTAGCATCAGCTCTAACTTCTGCTGAAGCAGTATAACTTCCTGAGAATTTATCTGCTCTAAAGCCAGAACGTGCACCATAGGTATAACCTTTATCTTCGCGTAGGTTAAGGTTGATACGGCTATTGAAAGCGCCACCTAAAGGGAAATTCATTAAATAAGATTTATAATATTCGCCTGTAATATCTTGAGTTATAGAGCGTTTACCTATGCGAATCGCAGACTGTGCAGCTTCATCTTTATTCACTAAATAAATTACACCTGTTTTAGTGTCTGGTTGCTCTAATGTGAGTGATAAGCTGTCACCTTTACCTTCCCATGTAGATAAAATATTCAATGATTTAGTTAGTGCCTGCTCTTTCAAATCAGATACAACAATTAGCTGACTATTAAAGGGCTTAACTTGTTTTTGATAAAATGCTTTTACATCGTCTAAGGTAATACTGTTGATCGTAGTTTCAGTTCCCTGACTTGAAATTGCAGCAATATTATCAGCTTGCAAAAGTTGACGATAAGCTGTTGATGCTAAATAACCTGCGTCTTTTTTACTGTTAATAATACCTTGAATAGCATTGCTTTTATTTCTCGCAAACTCTGACTCAATAAATGCAGGCTTTAACAATTTTTCATTTACTAAAGCCATAGTAGCGTCAAGATTCTTGGTTAAAGTACTTACATTCACACTTAAGTATTTTGTACCTGCAGAAATATAAACAGAGCTACCTAATTTTTGTAACTCATTACTCATTTCTTCTGCGCTTCGTACTGTTGTTGATTCATTCAATGAACTTGCAAGTAAAGAAACAACGCCAGCTTTGGCTTTATCAGAATAATAATGGCCAGCAGGAATTTTCAAAAGTAATGTCGTGGTAGGTGTTTCAATACTTTGAGTGCCAAGTACTTTAATGCCATTTTCCAACGTTTTTTGCCACATTTGAGGAACATCAACAGCTTTATTCGCACCTGATGTAGGTATAACACTACGATCAAAAGTATCTACTGCTTTACGAATCACTAATTCTTCTGATGAAGTTTTTGATAACAAACCAGTGCTTCTTACTGGTGGTGTATAGCTATCTTTTGCGGCAATAGACTCAATTTTTCCATTTGGTACTACGCTCATAATGACGCCATGCTGATCTTTAATATATTTTTTAAACACACGCATAACATCAGCTTTAGTCACATTGGCATAACGAGCAATATCTTGAGCAATATAATTAGGATCACCTTTAAAGGTTTGGTTTGATGCTAAGGTACTCACTTTACCTGCAACACTTTGAAGACCAAAAACAAAGCTTGCTTCCATACTCGCTTTAACTTTTGTTAAATCATCATCTTCAACACCGCGCTGTTCAAATTCAACTAAGCTATCACGAATCACTTTTTCAATATCAGCTAAAGACTTTCCTGAGGCAGGATGAGGTAATGCTAATAAATTAAATGTACACGCTAACTCAGCACATGGATGACTTACCGACGCTTGCACTGCAAGTTGGTTTTTAACCAAGTTTTTGTATAGCAGAGATGTTTTTCCACCGCCTAAAATACTTGATAGCACATCAAGTGGTGCTTCATCTTCATGACGAATAGAAACTGTAGGATATGACATATAAACAAGAGGAAGGTGAACATTGTCTTCCATTGAGATATAACGATCTTCTTCAATAGTAAAGGTTGGTTTTTCAGGCATTCCTACTTCAGGGCCTCGAGGTATTGAACCAAAATACTTAGTCACTAATGCTAAAGTATCTTGCTCATTTATATCTCCACCAATTGTTAATGTGGCATTATTAGGACCATACCATTTTAAAAAGAATGCTTTTAAATCATTCACGTTAACTCGATTCAAATCATCCATAAAACCAATTACAGGCCAAGAGTATGGGTGTCCTGAAGGATATAAAGCTTCTGAAACACGTTCATTTAATCGACCATAAGGACGATTATCGACACGCTGCCCACGTTCATTTTTTACAGTTTCACGTTGAACTTCAAATTTCTCTTGAGTTACAGCATCAACAAGAAAGCCCATACGATCCGCTTCTAACCACAACATTTTTTCAAATTGATTAGCAGGTACTGTTTGAAAATAATTAGTACGATCGCTGTTAGTTGTACCATTCATGGTACCGCCCGCTTCTGTCACTAATTTAAAATGTTGCTCATCATCAACATTTTCAGAGCCTTGAAACATCATATGTTCAAAAAAGTGAGCAAAACCTGATTTTCCTAGTTCTTCTCGACCAGAACCAACATGATAAGTCATATCAACATGCACTAATGGATCAGAAGAGTCTTTATGTAAAATAACCGTTAAGCCATTATCTAATGTATATTTTTTATAAGGGATAACTGTTTCACCCGCTTTAGCGGTAACTTCTTCGACAAAGTTAACACCTACTGGTAAAGTGTTTTCCTCAACAGTTGGTGTAGCTTGTTCACAAGCGGCTAAACATGAAATGAGTAGGCCAATGGTCCATTTTTTCAAAATAATTCTCCTATTTTTTATTTATTAATACCAAAGCCAATATCATTGATATTTACCTCAGAAATTTCGCCATATTTTTGTAAATCTTTTCTTATTGCATCAGCTTGACCAATAACAACAAATTGTAAATTCTCTTGTGGAAAATACTGTTTTATTAATTGCTTAGTTTTATCAATTGTTAATGAGTCTACTTGTTGTTCAAAAGTATTAATATAACTCTCATCAAATTGATAACCGTACATATTCACAAGTAAAGAGGCAAGCTCGGTAGATGTTTCAAACTTGGGAGGAAACTGACCTTTTACATAAGCCTTAGCTGAAGCTAGTGTTTTATCGTCAATGCCTTTTTCCCACAAGCGAGCATATGTTTTTAAGGCTAAATCTATTGCTTCAACTGTTGTTTCAGTTTTAGTGAAGGTTGAGATAGCAAAACTTCCATCTTGGCTATATGAACGAAAGCGACTTCTCGCACCGTAAGTTAATCCTGCATTTACCCGTAATTCATCATTTAGCCATGAGGTAAACCTCGCACCTAAAATAGTATTAATAACTGAAATCCCTACACGGTTCTCATTACTTCGCTCAATACCTTTGCCACCAATTAGAAAAGTAGATTGACGTGCATCTGCTTTATCTACTAAAAGAAGTTTAGACTGTGTGGCTTTTGGTGTTTTTTTCACTCGCGATGAGGTAATTTTTTTGGTGTTTTTCCAACCAGAGAATAGTTTGGCTAGTTGTTGCTTCATTTGTTTACTATCAAAATCACCAACGACAATAACGGCACTATTATTTGGTTGATACCAATGATTATAATGTTGCTTCACCTGTTCAAGCGTTAAACTATCTATGGATTGACTATCTCCTTTAATAATAGAGCCATAGCCTTGCTCGCCAAAAATTAAGCGATTGAAATAATTATTAATTACAGAGCTTGGGCGTTCTTTGCCTTGCTGTAAATTTAAACTATGACGCTGTTTTAATTTATCAAATTCATTTTGTTCAAATCGAGGTGATGTCACAATATCACGAACAATAGGTAATATTTTTAAACTATCTTTACTCGCCAGGGACGCACCGATAGTGACAAACTCTAAGTTAGCTGAACTAAAAACATTTGCACCAACAAAGTCAATTGTTTGGTCTAATTCACTCTTACTTAATAATTGAGTCCCTAAAGTTAAATTTCTTGCCGTAAAATAATTTAATCCTGCACTATTACCATCTTCAATAGCACCTGCTTTTATTACAACACTGATATCAATCAGAGGAACTTCTTTTTGTTCCATCAAATAAATAGATAAACCATTATCTAAAGTGAGTTTTGTATAAGCTGGTAATGTGTAATTCGCAGAGCTTTGTAAACTAACAAATAAAAAGCTTAGAAATAGTAAATTAAAGATCCGCATCATTGCTGTCCTCAGTTGAAGATAATATACCCACTGTTCTATTCGCTTTTTTCAAATAAGTTTTTGCGACTTTTTGAACATCATCAATAGTTACTTTACTGTACTCATCTGGTGCACTAAATAGCTTTTTATAATCACCAAAATACATTTCATAACTACCAATGGTATTGGCTTTGCCATTGATCGTCGCCATTTGTCGATAGAAATTTACTAATTTAGTATTCTTAACTTTTTGTAGCTCTTGCTCTGTTACACCATTTTTCATGATGCTATTAATTTCTGCAATAATCGCTTTTTCTAATTGCTCGGCACTGACATTTTTCGCTGAAACACCATAAATATAAAACAGATTGGGATCTATTGACTGAGGCTGGTAACTAAAAATAGAACTGGCTACTTGCTGTTCATTAATGAGTGATTTTTGTAATCGAGAGCTATCACCTTTTGATAAGATATCATTGAGAATTTCTAAGGCATAATAGTCCTGATGTTGTGTTTCTGGAACATGAAAAGCCATCATAACATTAGGTGTTGTAACAGATTTTTTTTGAAGATAAACCCGACGTTCTCCTTTTTGTTCAGGCTCTACAGTATGAACTTTTTTCGGTGCCGGTTGTGCTGAAATAGGTTCAAAATATTGTTTCGCCAAGCGTTTTACTTGCTTAACTGTAACGTCTCCCGCTATTACAACTACCGCATTATTGGGTGCATAATATGTTTTATGATATTGCTTTAAATCATCAAGACTCCAATTGTCTATATCTGATTGATGACCAATAACAGACCAGCTATAAGGATGCGCACGAAAAGCTGCATTTTTGACTTCAACAGAAATAGCACGATAATTTGAGTTTTCTAATCCAGTGCTTCGTTCAGAGGTAACCACCCCTCGTTCACTTTCAACCATCTTTTCATCTATAGCCAAATTTTCTATCCGATCAGCTTCTAGGTCAAACATAGTCTCAATGGCAGATACTGGAAACCAATCGGTATAAACGGTCAAATTTTCAGTTGTGTAAGCATTGTTGCTGCCACCAGCCGCTTCCATCGTGCGATCAAACATTTTAGGTCCATATTTTTTTGCTCCATTAAACATCATATGTTCAAAAAAATGGGAAAGACCGGTAATTCCAGGATATTCATTTCGTGAACCCACTTTCCAGAATAAATACATGTTTGCATTAGGTATCGAATGATCCTCTAACACCATAATTTTCATGCCGTTTTTAAGGGTGAAGGTTTTAATATCTTCAACTTGCGTTATTGCCTGTATGTGGCTGCTAAATAAAGCAACAACCATAGCAATAAGAGTCAACAAAGACTTCATATAACACTCCTAGGTTATTTTCAGGTGCAATATTGGGGTTAATACCCGTATATTTTAATTTTTATAACAAAAATTTAACATATTTTTTAGAAGGGCGCTTATCTATTAAGTTGAAAGTAACAATATTTAAGCTTAAATGAGGTTATGTCGGGCTTTGCTTCATGGATTAGAAAGAATTAATTATAATATTTTCGTTTCAACTTAGACTTAAGTTTAAATATAAAGAATATAAAAATCAGCAATATCGCGCAAAGTGCACTGATCGTAATCCACAGTTTTTTCACTAAGGCTTCTTGACCTAATATATTATCCATCATATCTGATTTAAACGAAGAGTGAAGTTGCTCTCTCTCTGCAACTGTTTCTTTAAAATTCTCTTCAATTTCATGGAAATAATTACTTTTATCATCCTTAGCTTGTTTTAATAGTACTTCATAGCGCTTTTCAAGCCATTGGTTGGCCTTTTCATGCTCACCAATAGCCTGATGCCCCTCAATAAAACTCGAATAAACATCAAGTAAAGTTGGAGTCATTTTTTCAGCTTCTACTATTTTGAGCGCTTGATTTAATAATGAAAAACCTTTATCCACATCACCAATATATATCGATGATAAACCATAATTTAAATAACAGACTGACTTAACATAAATATCTTTGATTTTTTCTGCGGTTTCTATACATTTTATCGCTCTTTCTATCGCCAGTTCATAGTTTTCATGTCTTAAATAGTAATCAGATAAATTTGCATATACTGATGATAATATCCCTACTTCATTAGATTTTATTGCAAATTCTTGTGCCTTAGTAAAGGCGTCAAGTTCTTGTTCTTGTGTACCCACATGACTTAATACTATTGCTCTGTTAATGTAGTTTTTAGATACCATTCTATGACTTTTTCGTGGTAATAGGGTTTGAATTTCTAATGACTTATCTGAAGCTTCTAACGCTATTTGGTATTCTTTACGATAAATATATAAAACGACTAAGTTTGCATAAATCAATGAAGTTTCTTTTAGATCGATGGTTTCTTCAAAAAATTTTAAAGCATTATTATAGTCTTTTAAGGATTTACTACTTTGTCCCATCCGACTATGGATAGTTGCTCTTTTAGCCGTAGCTAAAGCTACAACTCTTTGATAATTTAATTGTTCACCAATCTCTATAGCTTTATTGACATCTTCAAGGCCTTTTAATAAGTGCCCTTTACGAATTGATAGCAAGCCTTGTTGCTCAAAATACTTACTTAGCACCCAATCGTTGTCTTTTTTTACTCCAATCAAATGTAATTCATTTAAATATTCTTCTACTTTTTCATAATCAGAAAGTCCATGATAGATTGCAATGTATGCCAAAATATTAGCCACTTTATATTCAACACCAAGCTCTGCAACTCCAGTGTTATTTAAAACATCAAGTTGCTGTTTAGCCAATTGAGCATCAAACTCTGCATTTTTTTCCAGATCAAGTAACTGTTTTCCTTCAGGTGTAGTACGAATTAAAAAGAATGGGTCAAAATATTCTTCAGCATGAAGTATTGTTGAAAAGTTTAAACAGCAAATAGAGATAAAAGTAATCAAACATTTTTTAATATCAAATGGCATGTTTTTCCTAAAATATTGCTGTAAATTTATCAAATAGATAATTAATATCATTATAAAAGTTTTTATTCTTAAACACTTAAGCAGTTACAAATTGCATACAAATAACCCATAGGCTCTACAATTTATTTACCGCCACTAATAAATATAGTTAATAATGAGCAGAACATGGTAATTTTCTTTTTAAGTAGGATTTATGGAACATTTTATTAGTAAAATTAAATTAAATTTCGTTATATTTGGTTTAACTATTCTTTTTTCAAATACTGTATTTTCCAAGACTTCAGTGTGGAAAGTGAGTAAAAACAGCAACCACATATATATTGGCGGAACTATACACATTTTACCAAAGTCAGAGTTCCCGCTTCCTGATGAATTTAGGGAAGCTTATAAAAATAGTGACAGTATTGTATTAGAAACAATGCTTCCCTCCCCAACTAATACTAATTTTCAAATTAAGTTGATGCAAAAGGTGAGCTATAAAAACGAACAAAGACTTAGCAAGATAATTTCCCCTGAAACTTTTAAAGCACTTGAAAAATATTTAGCCGACTTTAGTGTAAACTTAACAGATCTAGATGGTTTTAAACCTGGTTTTATTGTTTCAATGATGGCAGTTCTGGAAGCTAAGCGAGCTGGTATTTCAGGAGAAGGTGTTGATGCTTACTATAATCATCTAGCCGCTAAAGATAATAAAGCTCTTGAATTTTTAGAGTCAATGGACTTTCAACTGAATTTACTCGCCAATATGGGACTGGATGATGAAGAAGCATTAATTCAGTCAACACTATCTCAAATGCAGGAGTTTAAAGAAATATTCTTGAAAGTAATACCCGCCTGGCGTAACGGTAATGAACAAAAACTCAACACCCTTATTATTCAATCTATGAAAGATGAAAACCCAGCTTTATTTAAAACAATGATCACTAACAGAAACAAAAATTGGATCCCACTGATTGAAAAAATGTTTACAGATCAAGATAGAGAATTTGTATTAGTAGGTATTGGACATTTAGTGGGTGAAGGTAACGTGCTAAGTTTATTAAAAAACAAAGGTTATCAAATTACTAAATTATAATTTATTTCAGCATTTCAGATGAGAATAAACCCACTTAATTTAGCGGGTTTATTCGCAGCTTTTTATTTGCTAATTAGGTAATGCTTCAAATCCCATATTAAATAATGTGAATCCGTAAATATCAGCATATTGCTCAATCGTTTTTGAAACAGGTGTGCCAGCTCCATGCCCTGCATTTGTTTCGATACGAATCAACGTCGGACTATTTCCACTCTGTTTGTCTTGTAGCTCAGCTGCAAATTTAAAAGAATGTGCAGGTACAACACGGTCGTCATGATCACCAGTTGTGACCATAGTAGCAGGGTACTTAACACCCTTTTTCACATTATGAACTGGAGAATACCCTTTTAAGTAGTTAAACATTTCTTCACTTTGTTCTGCAGTTCCATAGTCATATGCCCAACCTGCACCGGCAGTAAACGTATGATAACGAAGCATATCTAGAACACCAACAGCTGGCAAAGCAACTTTCATTAAATCTGGACGTTGTGTCATCACAGCCCCTACTAACAAACCGCCGTTAGAGCCACCGTTAATTGCTAAGAAGTCACTAGACGTATATTTTTCAGAAATTAAATATTCCGCAGCTGCAATAAAGTCATCAAATACATTTTGTTTTTTCAATTGTGTTCCAGCTTTATGCCACTCTTTACCATACTCGCCACCACCGCGTAAATTAGCAACTGCATAAATACCACCTTGTTCAAGCCACACTGCGCGAGTTACACTAAAGCGAGGAGTTAAACTTACATTAAACCCACCATACCCATATAAAATAGTAGGATTTTTTCCTGTAAGTTTAAGGCCTTTTTTATAAGTAATAATCATCGGTACCTTTGTACCATCTTTTGATTTATAAAATACTTGTTTTGACTCGTAAAGTTCACTATCAAACTTAGCACCAGACTTTTTATAAATTGATGATTCACCTTTATCAACATTAAAACTATAAATCGTTGACGGTGTTTTGTAGTTAGTAAATGAATAGTAAAGAGTTTTCTCTTTTATTTTTCCCGATAAAGCACTTGCACTTCCTACACCAGGTAGTTTAATTTCACGAACCAATTTACCCTGATAATCATATTGATAAGTTTTTGAAATTGCATCTACCATGTATTCAGTAAATACATACCCCCCACCTACTGATGCAGATAATACATTTTCAGTTTCTGAAATAAAATCAACCCAATTGTTCGGTTTCGGATCACTAGCATCAACCGTTACTATTTTCTTATTTGGGGCATTTAAATTTGTTACTAAAAACAATTTACTACCTACATTTTCTAATACATATGTATCAGATTCTGTATGATCTAAAATTGTTATTAGTTTGCTATTCTCTTTAGATAAGTCTTTAATAAATAACCTGTTTCCAGATGTTGATACAGAGCCACTAATTAGCAGATAGCGATCATCTTCGGTAACATAACCACCAACATAGCGATGTTTTTGACTCGCTGTACCACCAAATATCAGCTCATCTTCTTTTTGAGCGGTACCAAGTTTATGATAATAAAGTTTATGCTGATCTGTTTTTGCAGAAAGTTCACTACCTTTAGGTTTATCGTAGCTTGAATAATAGAAGCCTTCGTTACCAAACCAAGACAGGCCTGAAAATTTCACATCGATCAATGCATCTTCTATTACACTTTTACTTTCTACGTCGATGATGATGACTTTGCGCCAATCACTACCACCTTCAGAAATCGAGTATGCTGCTATTGAACCATCTTTTGAAAAGCTTAAGCTTGCCAATGAGGTGGTGCCATCATCACTAAATTTATTAGGGTTTAAAAATATTTCTGGCGTGCCATTATCTATTTGTCGATAAACCACACTTTGATTTTGCAAACCATCATTACGATAAAAGTAGGTATATTTTCCTCGCTTAAAAGGTGAACTTACCTTTTCATAATTCCATAACTCAGTTAATCGATTTTTTAATTGTTCTCTATAGGGTATTTTTTCTAAATAACCAAACGTAACATTATTTTGTTCTTTTACCCACTTAGCTGTTTCATCACTCATGTCGTCTTCAAGCCAACGATACGGATCAACTACTTTTTGACCAAAATAATAATCAGAAGTATTGTCTTTATTGGTTTTAGGATACTGAATACTCTCAGTTCCAAATTGACTATTTTTTTCTGACATTGGCTTTTCTTCCGCATATAAAAAGCTAGATGCGGCCATTAATGCAATTCCTGCGAATTGTAGAACTAGTTTTTGCATACTTTCCTCAAGTTACCTTTAATTTAATTTTTTAAGTCTATCAATATTTTATTTGTTAATACTAATTTTGAATATGAATACTTCCTCATAAAGCATTGCATTAATGTCTTGTAACATTTACAGGAATTTAAAACTTGCCCAAACAACAAAGTGATATCATAATGATATCAAGTCAGTTACTTTTCATGGAGAAAAGCATGTTTACAGAAAAAGAAATAAAAGCCCCAAATGGAATAATGTTTATTTTTGTATTGCTGGTATTACAAATAGGCAGCATCGCAGTTGTAATTAATGGTTTAATGAACAAATTTGCAGGTCAAGCGATCATAGGTTTAATTGCTGCCATTGCGATATTTATATGTTGGTTTGGCTTTTTCATGGTTAACCCAAAAGAGGCAAGGGTTTTACAACTCTTTGGCAAGTATACCGGAACAGTACATAGCTCTGGTTTACGTTGGGCAAACCCATTTTATAGTAAAGCACGTGTATCAATGAGAGTTAGAAACTTTGAAAGTGGTAAGTTAAAGGTTAATGATAAAAATGGAAACCCAATTGAAATTGCTGCGGTAATCGTTTGGGAGGTTATAGATACAGCAGAAGCAGTATTTCAAGTTGATGATTATGAAGATTTTGTGTCGATACAAAGTGAGTCTGCTTTAAGAAATTTAGCGACAAGCTACGCTTATGACCATCATGAAGATGATGATATTTCACTTCGTAGTAACCCTACTGAAATATCCGAAGCATTAAAAACTGAAGTACAAGAGCGTTTAGAAAAAGCCGGAGTTCGTGTAATTGAATCACGAATTAGCCATTTAGCTTATGCACCAGAAATCGCGAATGCTATGTTACGCCGTCAACAAGCAATGGCTATAATCGCCGCTCGAAAGAAAGTTGTTGAGGGTGCTGTGGGCATGGTTGAAATGGCATTACAAAGTTTAGCCGAAAGAGAAATTGTTGAACTTGACGCAGAACGTAAAGCTGCAATGGTAAGTAATTTACTCGTAGTTTTATGTAGTGACGAAGCTGCACAGCCAATCGTCAACACTGGCAGTTTGTACTAATTTACCTGGGGCTTTATGCCCCTTTTTTCCTTTATAAAGCTGAGGTTAATGTGGCTAAAAAAGCCTATCCACTTAGAATAAACGAAGAAATTCTCAATGCTATGCAGCAATGGTCTGATGATGAATTGCGGAGTTTAAATGCACAAATAGAATATGTATTGCGTGATGCTCTTAGGAAGTCTGGCCGCAGTAAACCAAGATCAATTGAGCCTATCATCGATCCGGTTGATGAATAAAAATAGTTTTTAGATAATTTATAACGATAATGTAAATTAGCTACATTTTTAGAAAGAGTACATATTGTCAAAATTAAAACAAAAAAAAGCCGACAACATGGTTATCGGCTTATTAGCTATGAGGAAAGCTAGAATATACAAATTATTACAACAAGCGTCCGTTAAGGAACGATTTGGATTATAGAACACTTCTTCCATAATTGTAAAGCTTTTATGTAATTTAATTACATAATGGTAATTAAATACCTAAAAAGTTTAATTTTATACTACTTCATCTACATTTTTTAATAAATTGATCACAAAAAAATACCTCTATTTTATTACCAATAGAGGTATAGAAAGGGAATTAACGAGCTTAAAAAGACATAACACTATTAAAAGTTTAGTCATGTACTAATTATAAGAACGCCTTTATTGCAATAATATTTCATTTTATTCTTAATGTGCTTGCTCCCAATTATCTCCTTCCCCTGCTTCAGCGATTAAAGGTACCTTTAAAGCTACGGCGTTATTCATGATATCGACCAATTTAGCAGTCGTTTCTTCTACAATGTCTTGATGGATCTCAAAGACTAATTCATCATGCACTTGCATAGTCATTTTTATACGGTCGTCATTTTTATTTTCTATCCATTCATCAACCGCTAGCATTGCTTTTTTAATAATATCGGCTGCAGTACCTTGCATAGGAGCATTAATTGCTGCACGCTCCGCACCTTTTCTGCGCATACCATTTTTAGATTTAATATCAGG
>JAGSHH010000154.1 GCA_023954655.1 Colwelliaceae bacterium | reverse complement strand
TGGGAGTTCCCATGTGAGAGTAGGACATTGCTAGGCTTCTATTTAGAAAAGCCCGTTACTGAAGTGACGGGCTTTTTGCTATCTGCTATTTAAAAAAGACAATAGGGCTCAGTCCCAACAACGCCTATCCCTAACCAAAATAAACAGTAGTGGTCGCTCTTGTGCATCCATGCACGTCAAATGGGTTAGCACCGCAGGGTTGAGAGAGTGTAGGTGTTCTTCTCTTTATGTGAGAATAGGACATTGCTAGGCTTCTAATTAAGAAAAAAGGCTATCTTTACGGATAGCCTTTTTTTGTGCGTGAGAGTTAATATTTGAATTTATATCATTTCAATATATAAAGAGTACAAGAATAGTAAATTGAGTTAAAATATTACTAAGAAAAGTATTATTGATGGATCTTTTGTGACAGATATAGGTAAGCGGCTTAATAAATTTATCAGCGAATCTGGTTATTGTTCTCGACGAGGAGCTGATAAACTAATAGAAGAAGGTCGAGTTAAAATTAATGGTAAAGTACCAGAATTAGGCACTAAGGTTTTACCTGGGGATAAGGTTTCTGTTAATGGTAAATCTATAGGTGCAATGCCCGACAATAAATCTGATCGAATATACATTGCCTATAACAAGCCTACTGGAATTACTTGTACAACGGAAAAGCATGTAAAAGGAAATATTATTGATGCGATTGGACATAAGGAAAGAATATTTCCAATAGGACGCTTAGATAAACCTTCAGAAGGCCTAATCTTCCTTACAAGTGATGGGGATATAGTTAATAAAATACTACGTGCAGAGAACGCTCACGATAAAGAATATATCGTTACTGTAGATAAACCTATAAGTGAACGATTTGTTGAGCGAATGTCGAGAGGTGTACCAATACTCGGAACTATCACTAAGCCTTGTATCATAAAAGCACAAAGTAAGTTTGTATTTAGAATTATTTTAACCCAAGGACTAAATCGCCAAATACGAAGAATGTGCGAATATTTAGGTTATGAAGTTAAAAAACTTAAACGATCCAGAATAATGAGTGTTGAGCTTTCTAATTTAAAGACTGGTCAATGGCGAGATTTAACCATAGCTGAAATGAAAGAAATTCGAAATGCGGTAGCAACCTCCTCTAAAGTAGCTATGAAAGATCAATCAAACGAATCTAAGGTCATAACTGAATCGACTGATAAGTCCTTAGCACCTAAGTCTACTTCATCAAACAGAATTTATCATAATCAGAATGCGATTAAGAAAACTTCAAATACACGACTTAGCCTAAAAAAGAAGAATATTTAAAACTTAAAATTAATTGTTTTTCGAAATTAAAAAAGGAGCTAATAAGCTCCTCTTTTTTGTTTAACTTTAATGTAGAATATTAATTTTCACGTAATGCTCTAAAACCTAAATAGTTAGAACGAAAGCCAGATGACAATTCCAATCTAACAGATGTACGAGCTAGTTTAGGTGCAAAGTTCCAGGCGCCTCCACGAGCTACTACTTTATTACCGTTGGTTAATTCCCATACATTGCCAACAATGTCATAAAGGCCTAACTTATTCGCTCTAAAAGATTTGACGGGAGAGGTGCTTAAGTTTGACCATTTACTACCACAATACGCACAATTTGCTTTTCCGTTACCGATATCACTTCCCCACCAGTAGTTGTCAACACTACCTGCACGAGCAACATATTCCCATTCCATTTCATTTGGTAAACGATAGCTACGTTCAGTTTGTTTAGATAACCAAGTTAAGTATGCAGCACTATCTTTATCACTTACACATACTACAGGATGTTCATCTGTTTGTTTGAAACCCGGATTACGCCAATTTAAAACACTATTGTATTGAGGTTCACCTTCAACAAAGGCGGCACAGCCGTTGCCACTTTCTGCTTCGGTAACATAATTAGTTTCTTTAACAAAGTGCTTAAAGTCACCTACGGTAATTTGGTTTTGGCCTATGGCGAATGATTTTAATATTTGTTCGCCTCTTGCAGGTTTCTCATTGCTTAATCCCGCACCTTTCATATCGCCCATTTGAAATCGGCCAGCAGGAACACCAATGAGTTCAGGTCCTAATTCATCGCCAGGAAGTATATCTTGAATTTTTTCGCCATTCGCAAAATTAATAGAAGCTTTAACTAGTTCGGCTTTTATTGTGTAGTTTTTATTTAAACGAATTTGCTCCTGATGGTCCATATAACCAGGTTTAACGATAGTAACTTCATGAATACCAGAAGATAACATAACTGATAGCTTTGTTGAGCCATAGCTTACACCATCAATAAAAACTTCATCATCATATTGATCAGAACGAACCGTTAACTCATAAAGTACTGAGTCATCATTTAACGAAAGTGAATTTCCAGCATCAATATTTACTGCTGCCGTACTTGCATGTTCTTGGTCATAAGTACAATAGCGAGCAGATAAATCAAGAAGTTTACATGCTTCTGCATGTGGTAAAGAGCCTTCTAATTCAACAGTGACTGTAGTGCTGTAATTACCTTGTCCACTAAATTCACCAGTAACTACTTTATGGTTTAACAATCTAACCTGTGCTGCTGAATCATCTTTGTTTTGACTGATCAAGCTTGATTCTGTCGCTGTAGTAAATAAGTTATCTACAAATTCTTTAGAAGCTTTTTGTTTAGCTAAGCGATTACTACGAGTAATACATTGTTTTAATGTCTCTTGAGCATCACAGGTAACAAGTTGACTAGCATCTAATTCACCTTGTTTATCAAATTCATTTTGTAAACGTTTCACACGAGCAATTCTGATTTCTTCGATAAGCGCTTCACGAGCGTTTGCTAAAGTAAAACGGTCAACGTTAGCTTGAGCAAGTTTGACTTTTAATTCAGCAAGCAATGTGACGCTGGTTTTAATATCATCTTTATTTTGCTTTTGATTAAGAATGGCTTCTCGATAGGCATTTTGTGCTTGGACTATGTCTTGCTCAGGATTATCAACTAAAGCTTCATATTGTTCGTTCATATTAAGTAGGGCTTGATCACGGGCTGTTTGTAGCTCATCACCCTGGCTTCGTAATAAACCGAGTTTATCGCCTTCATTACCTACTTGAGTATTTAATAAACTTAATGAAGTAATAAAGGATTCATATTCTGCTTCTTTGCTACTTAATTGAATTTCTAAGCTTTCAACTGATTTATCTTGAATAGGCGCCAATTCAAAAGCGAGTGATTGAGACCCAATGGAAAGACAACTAACTGTAATTGCGAGTAAAGCCAAGCGCATGTTTATTATTCCTGAACAATTTAGAATTCTAATCAGTGTCACTGTTTGTTAAACAAGTGTACACAGAGTAACTTCAATTTATTAATTGATATAGTTTTAATAATCTCAATCATATTTCGTCAAGGGGTAAATCGCAAGCGATAAAAAAAGAAACCTTTGATTTGTTATAGACTTGTCAATAAAACAGCAACAAGAGAGCAATATTTACCTTTAAAACTGTTAACTCAATTCAAATACAAGCCTTTTAATGCGGTTACAGTTCAAAAGGCTTATTGGTTAAGTAAATTTGCAGGTGAAAACTGATCAGTAAGAATTTTTGTATCACCCGACCAATCTTGTTCATCTTTTGTTGAGCTCATATTGCTTGAAATTTGAATTATATCTATGCCATAAGGTGATAGTTTGGGTTGTAAACTTTTAACTCTTTCAGTGATTATTGCTTCTGAAGTTAATGCGGTATTATTAGAGGTTAAGATAATTCTATTGCTATTTTTTCTATTTCTAACATTAAAAAAATCTCCAAATACAGCCTTATAGGTTGCTGACTCATGGGCATATAAATCGCTAACTGAAAAAGTATTCGCAGATAATACGCCATTTTTTGACAGTAAAGTTTTAGTTTCTTGTAGAAACTCTTTTGTTAATAAATGTTCTGGAATATAGTCGCCATTGAAGGCATCTAAAATTATCCAATCATATTTTTGTTTTTTCATCGCTGCACGCTTAACAAAAATTCTGCCATCTTGTACTTTGCTTGTAACCTTATCATTTTCAAAAAAACCAAAGTATTGGCGAGCAACTTTGATAACAGAAGGGTCTATTTCTACATTTTCAATCAAAGCTTGAGGATACAGTTGGTGAAGGGTATTTGACATAGTTCCACCACCTAAACCCACGATCAGAATTTTTTCAGGAGCTTTATCTAATAGCAACAAACTTGAAAAAAGTAGCTTAGTATAATTGAACACTAATTTTTGAGGATCATCTTTGTATAAGCAACTTTGATTAGTTTTACTAGTTTTTACATTAAATTTTAAACAACGTAAATTGAAACTATCCTCTACAATAATGTTTCGATATAAAGATCGCTCTTTATGAATAACTTCAGCGAATGAAAAGTTAGAAATAGTTATTAGAACTGTTAGGAATATAAAGTTATTCATGAACAACTCCTGAATAGCTTTCTTTATGTGTTTTTGAAAGTCTATCGAATGAAATAGCAATGATACCCAGTAAAATCAATGCAATGCTAAAAGTAAAAATAATAGAGTTAACTTCAAAAAACAAAACAAAATAGAAAGAAGTAATGATTGTTCCTAACGCACTTCCTAGTGTAGAAACAAAATATAAAACACCTGCAACTTGACCGCTTTTATCTTTGTCAGTGACCAATAAACGAACAGAGTAAGGAGAGATCATACCTAATATAATGGTAGGAATGAAGAATAGAGCCATTGATGCAGCAAGAGATCCGTAACGGCTATCTTCAATATTAATAAAAATAACTTCCATAATATTTACCGACCATGCAACGATAGGTAAAACCATAATTCCAGCGAATAGAAAAATACAACCGTAACGAGTAAGTGAAGCATTTTTTGTTGAAAGCTTTCCGCCTAGTAAATAACCAAAGGACAGACTAAGCATAAATACTGTGATAATACTGCCCCAAATATGGACACTGCTGCCAAAAAATGGCGCGAGAATCCTTCCTCCTAAAAGTTCAATTCCCATAATGCAAAAACCGCTGCAAAAAGCGAGAAGATAGATTAAAGCGTTTTGAAGTTTTTTATTGTTGTTCAAAGAAGTCACACTAAAATGTAAAAATTAATAGAATAAATATATTAACCTTAAGCAGTGCTAAGTTACTAGGGAATGTTTATTACTAATTTTACTTTCTAAGAAAGTTATTTCTATTAATTAAGGTCATGTAAGCATCATAACTTAAAGTTAATTAGGTTTATTTGCAGAGGTATTCATGAAAAATTTTAGCAAAATAATTTTTTCTTCTCATCATAAGTATATATTTTTTATTTTAAGTTTATTTGTTGGGAGTTGTCATGCCGAGACAATAAACCAGCTAATTAATGAGAAAAATGATTTCAGTGAATATCAAGGCAAAGATTGGACATTAACTTCAGTTACTGGAGAGGAGGTAACTTTATCTAATTATCAAGGTAAACCGGTTATTTTAGTCTTTTGGGCAACATGGTGTCCATATTGTAAAAAGCTGTTACCAGGAATAGCAAAGCTGAATGAAAAATATGAAAAGAAAGGATTAAAAGTTATTGCTGTAAATATCAAAGAGGATTGGAAGCCTGAAATTTATTGGAAAAATCACGGATATAAATTTGATGCCGTTCTAGCAGGTGATTCTGTTGCTGAAATTTATGGTGTGAAGGGAACGCCTGGAATTGTATTTATTGCACCTAGTGGTGAAGTGCTTAAAGTTACACATTTTTCCGATCCTGAACATCCATCTTTAGAAAAATTTACGCAGCATTTTTTACCTTAATCATATTTATATTATTACAAATAAAAAAATGGACCAAAACAGGTCCATTTATGAATGTTTGAAGAGATTGTAAAAGCATAATCTCGTTTATGAAAAATAATTAGCTATTTAGCATAGGCTTTAAAAATCTCGCAGTGTGGGAGCTTTTGTGTTCAGCAACTTCTTCCGGTGTTCCTGAAACTAAGATTTGTCCACCACCAGAGCCGCCTTCTGGGCCTAAGTCGACAATCCAATCGGCTGTTTTTATTACATCTAAGTTGTGCTCGATAACGACAATTGTATTGCCATGATCACGTAAACGATGGATTACTTGCAGCAATTGCTTTATATCGTGAAAATGTAGACCTGTAGTGGGTTCATCAAGAATATAGAGAGTCTTCCCAGTATCACGTTTTGATAATTCTTTGGAAAGCTTAACCCGTTGTGCTTCACCGCCAGATAACGTAGTCGCTGATTGTCCAAGTTTTATATAACTTAACCCGACATCCATTAACGTTTGAAGCTTACGTTTCACTGCTGGAATAGCTGAAAAAAACTCCAAGCCATCTTCGATAGTCATATCTAATACTTCGTGAATATTTTTACCTTTATATTTTACTTCTAAGGTTTCACGGTTATAACGTTTACTTTTACAAACATCACAAGGTACGTAAACATCAGGTAAAAAGTGCATTTCTACCTTTATTAATCCGTCACCTTGGCAAGCTTCACAACGCCCACCTTTTACATTAAAACTAAAACGTCCAGGTTTATAACCACGAGAACGTGCTTCTTGAGTACCAGCAAAAATATCCCGAACATTTGTAAATATTCCAGTATATGTTGCAGGGTTTGAACGAGGCGTTCGGCCAATTGGACTTTGATCAATGTCGATTACTTTATCGAGTAACTCTAAGCCTTGTATTTCTTTATGAGGAGAAGGCTCATCTACCGTTGCTCCATTTAATTCAATATGAGCAAGTTTGTATAATGTGTCATTAATTAATGTTGATTTACCTGAGCCAGATACACCAGTAACACAAGTCATTAAACCGTTAGGAATAGTTAAATCTACGTTTTGTAAATTATTTCCTGTTGCACCTAATAATTTTACTACATTATTTTTATCATAAGGTGTTCTCACTTTAGGTATTTCGATTCCTTCTCTACCTGAAAGATATTTACCTGTAAGTGAGTGCTCACATTCTAAAATATCATCAACGTTACCCTGTGCAATGATTTCACCACCATGAACACCTGCACCTGGGCCAATATCTATAACGTAATCAGCAGCTCGAATAGCGTCTTCATCATGCTCAACAACAATAACGGTATTACCTAGGTCACGAAGGTGAATTAATGTTTTGAGCAAACGTTCATTGTCACGTTGATGTAAACCAATCGAAGGTTCGTCAAGCACATACATTACCCCAACTAAGCCTGCACCAATTTGACTTGCTAAACGAATACGTTGAGCTTCACCACCTGATAACGTACCTGCGGCACGAGACATGTTGAGATAATTCAAACCTACATTGACTAAAAATCCTAAACGGTCACAAATTTCTTTAAGGATCTTTTCAGCAATTTGTTCTTTTTGACCAGTTAAATTGAGGTTTTCAAAAAAAGCTAAAGCATCTGCAATTGCTAACTCAGCGACTACAGGTAATGGCGTGTCATTAATAAATACATTACGCGCTTCTAAACGTAAACGGCTACCATCACAATCAGGACAATGCTGACTATTTAAATATTTTGAAAGTTCATCACGAACAGCATTGGACTCAGTTTCTTTAAAACGTCGATCCATATTATTTAGGATACCTTCGAACGGATGCTTGCGAATAACAATATCGCCGCGATCGTTCATGTATTTAAACTCTATTTCTTGTTTGCCGCTACCACGTAATATCAACTCTTGATGCTCTTCAGCAAGCTTGTTGAATGGTTTATCAACTTTAAAACCGTAGTGGTCAGCTAATGCTTGTAGCATTTGAAAATAATAAAAATTGCGTTTGTCCCAGCCACGGATTGCGCCTCCTGATAAGCTTAATTCAGGGTTTGAAATAACACGTGAGGGATCAAAAAATTGTTGATTACCCAATCCGTCACAGGTTTGACAAGCACCTGCGGGATTATTAAATGAAAATAAACGAGGTTCCAATTCCTGCATGCTGTAGCCACAATGTGGACAAGCAAAATTTGCAGAAAATAACAGTTCTTCGCGATCCGGTTCATCCATAAATGCGACTTTGGCTGAACCTGCCGTTAAACCAAGTGCTGTTTCAAATGATTCTGATAACCTCAGTTGAATATCTTCACGTACTTTTAGCCGATCAACGACCACTTCAATAGTATGTTTTTTGTGAAGATCTAGAGTTGGTGGATCAGATAAGTCACATACATCACCGTCAATTCTTGCGCGGATATAACCTTGAGCAGCCAAATTATCGAGTAATTTTACGTGTTCACCTTTTCGGTTAATAACAACTGGTGCTAGCACCATTACTTTAGTGCCTTCTTCTAGTGCTAATACTTTATCCACCATTTGTGAAACAGTTTGTGCAGCT
>JAGSHH010000127.1 GCA_023954655.1 Colwelliaceae bacterium | reverse complement strand
TATGGTGGGTCAGACAACTGCCAAGGTGAAATAGTTACCATTAAACTAAACAAAAACAATTCAGATCTTATTAAATTGCTTAGAGATGAAGATGGCACAGGAAAAGTTGTTGTTGTCGATGTTGATCAAGAATATTTTGCTGTTGTTGGTGAAAATTTAATGAAATTCGCTCATCAAAATAACTATACTGGCATTATTATTAATGGTTATGTAAGAGACACCTTTCAAATAACCGATATTCCTGTAGCTTTATATGCTTTAGGCACATGCCCTAAAAAATCTATTCCTGTTACTTCTGGTGAAAGAGGCATTGCATTATCATTTGGTAGTGTAGAGTTTAATCAAGGCGATTACCTTTATGCTGATACCGACGGTGTAATCGTTACAGCAGATAAAATTGAATAATTGGCAATTTATTATCAATACAAAAAAGCCCTGATTAGTGATAATCAGGGCTTTATTAATTTAACCTAATAATTATAAAACTTTAGCGATTGATTTAGTTAAGTAATCCACATTATCTGACGAAATACCTGCAAGACTAATACGACTTGAACCAACAATGTAAATACTATACTCGTCTTGTAAACGTTGAACTTGTTCTTTATCTATACCTAAAAATGAGAACATACCGTTTTGGCTTGTTATAAAGCTAAAGTCACGCTCAACACCGTTTTCTTTTAGTTTATCAACCAATAACTGGCGCATGTTATTGATACGATCTCTCATCTCTTTTAATTCACCATGCCATTGTGTCGTTAATTCTTGAGATCCTAAAATTGTTTCAACGATTGCTGCACCGTGTGCTGGTGGCATTGAATAAGCCACTCGAACAACAGAAAGTAAAACAGAGCTAATAATATCAGCCGCTTGTGCACTTCTACCAATAACCGAACATGCACCAATTCTTTCACGATATAAGCCAAAGTTTTTAGAGCAAGAACTACAAATAATCATTTGTTCTACAGTTTCAGCCAATAGACGTAAACCATATGCATCACTATCTAAATCAGTTCCAAAACCTTGATATGCCATATCAACTACAGGCATAAAACCTACTTGCTTAGCTACTTCTGCAACTTGTTGCCATTGTTTTTTGTTTAAATCCATACCGCTAGGGTTATGACAACAAGCATGTAATAAAACAGTATCTTCTTTTGGAATATTTTTAAGCGCGTTTAGCATTCCTTCAAAATCTAAACAATTATTTTCATAATCGTAATATGGGTATGTTTTCACAATAAGTCCGGCCGCTTCAAAAACACCCTTATGATTCGCCCAAGTAGGGTTACTTACCCAAATAGTAGCACCAGGTGTGCACTTTTTGATGAACTCACCTGCAACTCGCAAAGCACCAGTTCCACCAGGGGTTGAAACTGTACGAATACGATTTTCATTAATAACTTTGTGTTCACCTAAAATAAGATCGGTCATTCTAGTATTGAATAAAGGAGAACCTGTAGAGCCCAAATAAGCTTTACTTGCTTCATTATCAACTCTAAATTGCTCAGCAATTTTTACACAATCTAAGACAGGAGTATTGCCGACTGCGTCCTTATAAATACCTGCACCTAAATCAATTTTATTTGAATTAGTATCAGCTTTAAATTTTACAGATAAGCCTAAAATAGGATCGGCGGGTAATTGCTTTAACTGGGAAAACATAACGAAAATACCTTTAACTACAACTTTGGATAAATAATAAGGGTGCGATTATACCTTAATTTTTAATCAATTTTGTAGTTAATAGTGAAATAAAATACACAAAAACAGGATAAATAACTATTTTTTTTAATCTTTATGCAGTTTTAACTTATAAATATTAAGAACTATCATGATGAAATAAACCTTCAACTTTTTTTATTGATAGTAATTTCAATATTTTTACTTTCACCAACAAACCATTTTTGCACATAAAGACTACCAATAATTGGAGGCATTCCTTCTTCAGGGATTTCTTTAAACCTAATGCTATTTTTATTTTGTTTTTCAAATTCAAACTTTACTGATTTTTCAGACATAATTACCTAATTTTTATCTCTTATATCTTCCGTATTTCATCCGGTGAACATAACCCCCAATTAAGGGACTGATTAATAATTTACTATAATGTGAAACCAAACTTTAGCTGTCCCGAACTTAAGGGACTTGTTATCCGCGCATCTACTGCTTACTACTTTTAAATATTTGGTTAAAAGCATCGTAAACAGCTAAGTGTAAAGTATCCCCATGACTAAGTTTTTCAAAAAATTTAAAATAGCTTGAATAATTTTTGTTTTTAAGTGCTTTAACTTTTTCAAATAGATCTTTTGATACTTGCTCCATTACTTTTCCTTCCTTACCTACGCCTATATAGATAGATTTAGGAGTGGACGCAATTAATGGTGTGAATTTTAATAGCGACTCATCATCCCACCATAAGCTAGGGCTAATAATAATATAATTATCAAATAGGTTTGGTGATTTAAATAAAATTTCAGTTGCAAGTAATCCACCTAAAGATTGGCCAATAATTGTTTTGTTCAAGTTGGTTCGATAGTTTTTCTCGATCAATGGCTGAATCTCTGTACTTATAAAATTGATAAAACTCTCAGATCCTCCACTTAAAGGAAAGTCTTTTTGATCTCGGGCATTATTCGTAGGATAAGTGAAATCGCGCTTTCGATTAACATTCGCAATACCTACAACGATACTCTCTGGAACTTGATTTATCCATGGAAATGAGCCAAATTGCACTAGGCCCGCTAAATGTATAAAGTCTTCATCAGCAGAACCATCTAGAAGATAAATAACAGGATAATTTTTATTAGGAGAACTTGCATAGCTACTTGGAAGATAGATGTTAAGTATTCTGTTTTCATTTAATACATTAGAATGTATTTCGATTCTTTCTCCAATCGAAAACTTACCTTTTTCAATTATTTCGAGATTGCTTTGAGCAAAAATTTCAAAGCTATTCATCAATAATACAAACGTAATTAATAATTTCACCATTTTATAGTCCCCCTAGTTTAATGAACAGCCTGATAATCAACTCTTGTCGGATAACGCCATGTTATTGGGCGCATAAATGCTTGACTAAAATTAGTGAAGAAGGAGCACAAGCAAAGCGTTTTTTGTCCTTTTGAGTAACTTGTTATAGATAATTCTTACAAGTTTTGATTAAGGTAATTTAAAACCATAAGCTCCGTACCTTCCCAATCTTCGCCATAAGCTCCATGGTGACCGTTATTAACTCTGTGTAATTGAGCCTTTTTATTGTATTTTAAGAGCGCTGTTAACATTATTTCACTGTGTTTAATTGGGACTCGTCTATCATCCTCACCATGCATCAATAATACATTTGCGTTAATTTCTTCTGCTTTAAAAACGGCTGAACGATCTTTTTGTGTAGCTTTATATGCGCATACACCGTTTATATAGCCGTCAATTGCTTCTTTGGGTAAGTCCGTTTCTTTTGCCCATAATGAAATATCTGTCACAGGATAATACGCAACAACACTTTTAATTGAGCTATTTAGTGCAGAAGCCAAAAGAGCTACCTGTCCTCCCTGTGAATGACCTACAATACCAATTCTATTAGGGTCAACATTGTCTTGCTTTTTAAGCCATTCGACTACCAGTGATATGTCTTGAGGTTGCTTCCAACCACATAAATCATAACCACCTGTATCAGGCCAACCTCTCATTGTTACTGCCAAAGTTATATAGCCATAGCTTGAAAACTTTTTAGCTGTATATGTTCCTCTTTCACCGGCTCGAACGTTCTGCGGTGCCCAACCATGAAGGAAAATCAATGCTGGCTTTTTATCTTTTTCCGCTTTATTTTCATTATACAAAACACCAAAAACATTCAAGTCATTTGACTTTATTAGAACTTCTTTTCCTCCAGGTGCGTCACCATTCGCAGCGTGAACAGTTTGAAATAAAAGAATTAAAAATACTGCGTATAAGACTCTGTTCATATTATCCCTAGCTCTGATATACATCTAACGCCGCCATAGGCGGACAAGTAATAGCTTGCTAAAATTGCGAAGTAAAGTGGAACCGAGCAAGCTGTTAGTAGTCCCGTTACGGTAATGGCTTGTTATGTACTATTTTCGCCCAAGTATTCTAAGTATTCGCAAAAACAAATTAATTATATCCATATACAACGCAGCAGCACTATCCACTGCATTATCATATGTTTTAGGGATAGCATTAGCTCTAGCCCAGTCATAACCGATGTAGCCACAGAAAATAACCGCTACAATCCAATCTAAGATACCGTGATGAGTATTAAATATAAATATTTCAATTAATTCGACTACGATTACACATAATAAAGCTATTGTAAGACCACCTGCAATCTTATTGAAAAAGGCTGGGTACATTGAACCAAGAAGCATCATGACAAAAGTCACCATACCTGTAACTCTTATCGCTTCTAATACAATATCTGGATTATATTGGCTGACAACTAAATTTATAATTAACCCAAATGGAATAACTACAAAGTTATACCCGATGAAACTTACAGCAGGACTGTTAGATTTACTAAATAGATATATTCCAAAAAAGCAGGATACAAAATAGCCGATAAAAAAGAAAATTGGATCAATGTTACTAATAGACTCAACCGGGATATTCAAGACCATCCACCAATTGACGGCAAAACCCCAAATTAATGTTAAGCCTATGACTAAATTATAAGTTGAGGCACTAATTATTTTGTCTGTAGTTTCCGTTCTCTCAAATACTTCTACTTCCATTTCTATTTCCTTATAGTTGATTTTGTATGCCACACTTTCTAAGCACATAACGCCCATCAAGAGGCTTTTTTAATAGTTTGCCAAAATATGTAGTTAAGCGGAACCCTGCAAATAGTAATAAATTGAATAGCTTGTTATGTTTTGATTGTTATTACCCCAGACATATAATCTACAGCATTCCCTAATAGAATAACTCTATCACCAATAACCTTACATTGAACCACACCTGTTCTTTGAGATAATTGCTTACCAACAAGATTATTCTTATTTAACTTCTCAGACCAATATGGTGCTAATTCACAATGTGCAGAGCCAGTAACAGGATCTTCATTTACTTTTAACTTAGGAAAAAAACAACGACTAACAAAGTCAACATCATCACCTGGCGCAGTGACAACAACTCCTCTGAGATCTAAGTTTTTAAGTCTTGAGAAATCTGGAGAGATAGACCGAACTTGAGATTCATTTTCAAAAACAACTAAATAATCAAATGCAGCTAGAACTTTAATCGGAGCAATACCTAATCCTTCCACCAACTCTGATGGAATTTCACTTTCTTCAGCTATGCTTGCAGGGAAACTCATACTATAACCCGATTTTGACCTATCAACTTCCAAAACACCGCTTTTTGTATAAAATGATATAGATGCTTTGGAGTAGCCTAAATGATTAAATAAAACATGAGCAGCTGCCAGGGTAGCATGGCCACAAAGATCTACTTCATCTTCTGGAGTAAACCAACGTAAAGAATAACCTTCACCTTCGGCTACAATAAATGCTGTTTCTGAAAGGTTATTTTCTTCTGCAATTTTCTGAAGAAGATCATCTGAAATCCAATCTTTGAGGGGGCAAACAGCGGCAGGATTTCCTTCAAATAATTTTGATGCAAATGCATCAACTTGATAGATTTGTATTTCCATGACTTAAGACTACTCCGTACTTTACAGAAAAAATAACGCCCCAGTAAGGGGAAATTTACATTATCATAAAACAAAAAAGCGACCACTCAAAAGAGTAAGTCGCTTTAAATTAGTTCGATCTCATATCTATTTATCAGTAACAGCTACATTGATAGTCGCACTAAATTATTCAACCGTCACACTTTTTGCCAAATTTCTAGGTTGGTCAACATCAGTACCTTTGATAATCGCCACATAATAGGAAAGCAGCTGTAATGGTAATGTATAAACAATAGGTGCTATCAGCTCATCACAATGAGGAACATTAATAACTTTCATTGTTTCATCACTTTCAAACTTTGCATTATTATCTGCAAATACATACATTAAACCACCACGTGCACGTACTTCTTCAACATTTGATTTTAATTTTTCAATTAAGTCATTTTGAGGCGCAACAACAATCACTGGCATTTCTGCATCTATAAGCGCTAATGGACCATGTTTTAATTCACCAGCAGCATATGCTTCAGCATGAATATATGAAATTTCTTTGAGTTTTAACGCACCTTCCATTGCGATAGGGTATTGATCACCACGACCCAAAAATAGTGCATGATGTTTGTCTGCAAAATCTTCGGCTAAGTCTTCAATTGAACTTGCTAACGCAAGTACTTCATCAAGTTTATTAGGGAGAGTCATTAATGATTTAGCAATATCATTTTGTACGTTTTCACTCATCCCATGATGCTGCCCAATCGCTAGTGTCATCATTAATAAACCAACTAATTGCGTAGTAAATGCTTTAGTTGAGGCCACACCGATTTCTGCACCTGCTTTTGTCATAAATGCCAAATCTGATTCACGCACAAGTGATGAGCCGGTAACATTACAAATTGTTAAGCTTGCACGATACCCTAACTCTTTCGCTAAACGTAAAGCTGCAAGAGTATCTGCTGTTTCACCAGATTGTGAAATAGTCACGATCATTGCATTTTTAGGTACATGAGATTTTCGATATCTAAATTCACTCGCAATTTCAATATTACAAGAAACACCAGCCAACGATTCAAGCCAATATCGAGCTACCATCCCTGAATGATAACTTGTACCACACGCTATAATTTGTACATGTTCTATTTCTTTAAATATTTCGTCTGCACCATCACCAAAGGTATTAATATCAAGCTCATTACCAATTAAGCGACCTTCTAAGGTATTACGAATGGCAGTAGGCTGTTCGTATGTTTCTTTCAACATATAATGGCGGTATTCACCTTTATCACCACTGTCTTGAGCAACTTCTCTTTCTTTTGCTTCACGCTCTACAGGGTTACCATCGATATCAAAAACTTTCACTTCATGACGGGTTATTTCAGCAACATCACCTTCTTCTAAGAAAGAAAATTTACGAGTAACTGGTAAAAGCGCCATCATGTCAGAAGCAATAAAATTTTCACCTAAGCCATAACCAATAACTAATGGACTACCTGAGCGGGCAACAACAATTCGATCTTTATCAGTGCTGTCCATAACCACTGTGCCATATGCACCATCAAGTTGAGCTGCTGTTTTTTGTACTGCATTTACTAATGAATCAGCTGTTTTTAGTTCAAGATGTACGAGGTGGGCGATGACTTCAGTATCAGTTTCTGAAACAAAAACGTAACCCAATGATTGAAGCTTTTCTCTCAATTCTTTGTGGTTTTCAATAATACCATTATGAACAACTGCTATATTATCGCTTGAAATGTGCGGATGAGCATTTATTTCACTTGGTGCACCATGAGTTGCCCAACGCGTATGAGCTATGCCTGTACCACCACATAAAGGTTGATGCGAGAGTGCATCAGCAAGTTCTTGAACTTTACCTAACCGACGTGCACGTTTTAATTGTTTATCATTATCAATAATTGCTACGCCTGCAGAGTCGTAACCTCGATATTCTAGACGTTTTAGTCCTTCAACCAATATATCTGCTACATCACGCTGTGCAACTGCACCGACGATCCCACACATATTTTTTATCCTTATTATTTATTATTTGGCACAGATTAAATTAATGCCTTGATTTATTAGTTTATTTCTTACATCTAACGCTAAATCGTCATCTGTAATGAGAGTGTGTATTTGTTGCCATGGAATTTCTAAGTTAGGTATTTTTCGATTAATCTTTTCAGACTCGATCATCACAATCACTTCACGTGATACCTCTGCCATGACTTGACTTAACCCAAGTAGTTCATTAAACGTTGTTGTTCCACGTTCAATATCAATACCATCAGCCCCAATAAATAACTGATCGAAGTCATAAGAACGTAAAACACTTTCTGCCACTTTTCCTTGGAAAGACTCTGAAAGTGGATCCCAAGTACCACCTGTCATCAATAAAGTAGGTTCATTTTCTAAAGCATGTATATCTGAAGCAATAGAGAGCGAATTTGTCATAACGACTAAACCTGACTTTTTACCTAACTCTTTTACTAGAGCTGAAGTCGTGCTACCACTGTCTAATATAATACGATTATGATCACGAATTAGCGTTGCTGCTTTTTCAGCTATACTAATCTTTCGTTTTGAAAGTTTTTCGCATTTAGGTTCAATTAGTTCACTCGGTAATGAAACTGCTCCACCATAACGACGCAATAGCAAACCACTGTTTTCAAGTGCGGCTAAGTCCTTACGAATGGTAACTTCTGAAGTATCAAACTTTTTAGAAAGTTGATCTACACTAACCTCACCAATGGTATTTAATTCTGTAATAATTATATGGCGACGTTGTTTGGTGTTTCTTTTTGACATAAGTTTCGATTTACTTAATTAAGTTTCGGTTTAAAACTTAGCTATTTAATCAAATGTTATGATAAAAAACAATGAGTATTTGAATTATTAATGATTTGTAACAAGAAGATAATTATTGTTGTTCGAAATAAGATAGGAAAATAGGGCATTAAAATTAAATTTTTCAATACCCTAATTGTTTATTAAGATTTTTTGGTTGGCCTTTTCCAATCGGCAATATTGCGTTGTTTACTTCTAGCGACTGCTAATTCATCTTTTTCTATATCTTTTCCTATAGTTGAACCAGCACCCACAGTTGCACCTTCGCCTATAAAAATAGGAGCCACTAGTGAACTGTTAGAGCCAATAAAGGCATTGTCATCAATTGTTGTATGAGATTTATTTACACCATCATAATTACAAGTGATAGTGCCTGCACCGATATTGACATTTTTCCCAATGGTAGTATCACCTAAATAAGTAAGGTGACCTGACTTGCTGCCACTACCTAATGTTGTTTTCTTCATCTCAACAAAATTACCAATATGTGAATTTTCATTCATCACACTATCAGGACGAATACGTGCAAAAGGACCTGCTGAACAATTATCACCTATAACTGCACCCTCTATAATTGTATTGGGTTTTATTTCAGTATTATCCCCTATATAACAATCTTTCAATATGCAATTAGCGCCTATTATTACACCATGACCTAAAACAACCTCACCTTCAAAAATACAATTAATATCAATTTGTACTTCTTGACCGATCATTATTTTTCCACGAATATCTATTCTATTTGGATCTCGTAAACTTGCGCCAGCTATCATTAGCGCTTCAGCTTTTCTTAATTGAAAAGCTCGTTCTAGTGCTGCTAATTGAACTCGGTTATTAGCCCCTTCAACCTCAATTTCAGTTTCTGGATGCGCTGTTGCTATTATTTTACCTTCACTATGACAAGCAGCAATTATGTCGGTTAAGTAATATTCACCTTGTGCATTTTCATTTGACAAACCACTAAGCCAACGTTTTAAATCACCACCATTAGCTAATAAAATTCCAGTATTACATTCATTAATTAATAACTGCTCAGCATTAGCATCTTTTTGTTCTACAATACCAACCACCGTATTTTCGTCATCACGTACAATGCGACCATAACCTGTTGGGTTTTGTAGATTCACAGTAAGTAATCCCATGCCATTTTCTGGCTTTACTGCAAGTAAGTTTTCTAAAGTGGAAACCTTAGTAAGTGGTACATCTCCATAAAGAACTAACACATCATCATCATCTTTAAGTAATGAAGATGTTACATCTACAGCATGCCCAGTTCCTAATTGTTCTTTTTGTTCAACAAATGTTAAGTCATCACCAGGACTTTTTTCATTAATCGTAGCTTTTAATATTTCGCCACCAAAACCATAAACTACATAAATATTATCTGCGTTTAAG
>JAGSHH010000207.1 GCA_023954655.1 Colwelliaceae bacterium | reverse complement strand
TCATGGTGCAAACTCCCCTAATGAATAGTGCGGCATTTTATGCCTGCTTATATTTTTTATACTCATCATCAACCCTATAGGGATGCTTCAATAATATCGTTCAATGATAGTTAGTTTTATGAGTTTGAACGTTCAACTTTAAGTACCACCTGTATGTAAACGCTTACATAAATATAAAATACATTTGAAACAAATAGTTAAACCGCAGATAATTACGACAAACTTAGTAGCGATTTTTTAAGTTTTATAAAATATTTTTAAATTATTTAAACATTACTAGCTAGTATGTTTTTTTGGAGAAAGGCTTTTACAATTGCATTTCTATAGATATTACCCTAGAAATGCAATTGTAATTTGTAAGAAGAGATTGAAAATTAAATTTTTAAAAGTTCGAGTTTTAATTCATCTTTATCAATTTTATTTTTATCTGTTTGAACTAAAGGCAATGATTTTTTGTAAATTACACGACTCGGGATCATATATGAAGCTAAGTGTTTTTTAAGCTCAAATAAAATTTCTTGCTCTGAAATTTCACTCACCGCAGAATAAACCATAATAATTTCTTCTTCGATGAGTTCATTATCAAGTCCAAAAACTGCACATTGATTAACAGAAGGAATATTTTTAGCGACTACTGATTCAACTTCATAAGGCGAAACTCTAAAACCACGCGTTTTAATCATATCATCATGTCTAGAAACAAAATAATAATAACCTTCTTCATCTTTATAAACATAGTCGCCAGTAGCTACAACAATTTCATCGGTGAGTTGACCTTCAAGATCAATGACATTTTTTAAGATATCAACAGATTTAAATCGCAATGCATTTTGTTCGGGAGCATTCCAAAAGCCTTTATAGATATATCCACCACGGTGAATCATTTCACCTACTTCTCTTACCGCACACTCATTACCGTCTTCATTGATCACATAAAGCTCAACATCAGCGATAGGTTTGCCAATAGAATCAGGACGAATATTCACTTGTGATGGTTCAAGGTAGGTGGAACGAAAAGCTTCGGTTAAACCATGCATTGAATAAAAGTCAGCTTGTGGGAAAGTTTTCTTACAATCTCTGATCATTTTCTCTGTGACATTGCCACCTGAGGAAGTAATAGTTTTTACGTGAGAAAAAAGCTCAGCGTTTGGTATTCGATTTATATCATCTTCAAACAGTTGCGAAACATTTACTGGCATTAGTGGCACAACAGTGACTTTGTCGTTAATTAAATGATTAAAAAAATCGCCCGGCAAAATAAACATGTGAAGCGCTAATGTCGCTTTTTTATAAAGTGTACAAAATATTTGGTTCAACCCATAATCAAGGTTAAAGATTAATGTGCCAGAAATAACATCATCACGTTGAATATTTAAATACTGGGAAACAACACGAGCAGAGTCAGTTAAATTTCTATGTGAAATAACGATGCCTTTAGGACGGCCAGACATACCAAATGAATACGTAATAACGGCACTACCATAACTATTAATATTGCACTCAAATGGCTTGTTATAATATTTATAAATTTCTTCAAATGACGCCATGTCTTTATCAGTTGTTTGATAAGAAATCACTTTGCCTTCAAAATTTATTTCATCAATATTTTCAAGTTGTTGCTTATCTGTAATTATGCATTGAATACCACAATCTTCAATAATGTATTCAACCTGTTCAGGCTTAAGTAACTTAGTTAAAGGTACTAAAATATAATCGGTCGATAATATGGCTAAGATAGCAATAACTTGATCAATACTTTTACTTGAATAAATACCAATACGAGCATCTTTCGGTAGGTCAAGTTCATTTAAGTAAAATGCAACCTGATTAACTTTGGCGAATAACTCCGCATAAGTCATACTTTTTTCATTATAAACTAGCGCAGTTTTATCGCTGTGTGTACTTACGGCCTTTTCAAGCAGTGTTCTTACGCAATTTATTGACATGTTTCTTTTCCTTCTGCACCTAATGTCCAAATATCATAATTACTATCGAGTACTGTCGCTGGATTATGTTCTGAGTTAAGGATTTTTTTATAAAAAAACGAAATAATATTTTCTATTTCTTCAGCGGTTAATACTTTAGTGATGCCGCCTGTTAATACAAATGAATTCACTGATAATAATTTTAGATTAACATAGGCTTTTTTGTAATGAGAAATTTTACATAATACAAGAAATATCGCTAACTGCATCAATATCTTAGTCGCTTTATCACTTTGCTCTTCAAATATATTTTCTGTCACTTTCAAATGCATTAAAAGCTCATAAACAAATTCATTATTCTTTGCTGCAAAAATTAGCGATTGTTTAGATTTATAGACACCCAACTTTTTGAATACCAATCTGTCATATTCATTTTCAGTCACAATATTTTCGTCGACTAAATCTTTTGAGTAGTGAATATCTGTCGTAGCGCCACCAATATCTAATAAAACAAAAGGGTTAACAACCGAGTATTTGGAATCAATAAAAGGCAGTGTTTTGTTTACAACATAAGGAGTTGAAAATATTTGATTGTCAGTAATGTTATACAAATCTTTAATATCTTCTTTGCCTTCTATATCTTGCTGGTACAGATTTGTTAAATAATTTTTTAATGAATCTTCAACAATATGAAGTCGGTCATCAATTATATTAGGTAACACAACAACATTCTCAATATTTTCTTTGATTGTTGGAACATCTAACTCACTACCGACAAATACAACATTTGAATAAGATAGCTTTTCTAAGTAATGAAACAATTCATCAGAGAAGTTATCTTTGTTCGAGTTAATACCGCCAGTAATAATAACGACATCAATTAAATCACTGGGAATTGTATATTCTTCAATGTTTTGAAAAAGAATAGTATCAATAATATTAATACCCGAATTAAACGCTATATTGGTCGCATATTTCAATGAAAATGAATTTGTCACTCCTATAATTAGTGTACTTAAACCACCGTTAGCCGAAGAACATATATGAATATCTTGCTTATCAAAACCTTCAAGCTTTTGACCACACTTATGTGTTAAATCATCTAAAATTGATTTATTAAAATCACGAAAATGCTGTTCAATACTATTTTTTGTACTGACTTTAAAATAAGTACTGCCAACATCAATTAATAATTTTTCTTGGCTCATTGCATAATTCCTATGTCATGAATAATGTCGTTAACAATACTCGTTGTATCCTTCGTTAAATCGCATTGGCCTTTTTCATAGGCATAACAACGATCTGGAATAGGAACGTTTCCGCGTTTAATAATACGAATGTTTTTCTTAGCATCACGAATTGTGATCATATTATTATGATTAATTATGTGAGGTGAAAACGGCACATCAATAATGCCATTTTTAATAGAATTAAATACCTTTCTCCATAGTGTGTCAGCTGGATCATTAAACACTGCTTCCATAATCGCTTTCACTTCTAATGTAAGAATTTCTTCTTCCTCTTCATCTACAACATTTGGTAAACCATTTAAAATGCCTAACGAATATTGAGTATTTGCGACAGTTTTAGCATTTGCCTCTTTCGTTGGAATACCTGATGCTTCTTCACGTGTTTTGGTAATAATTTTATCCGCACCAACCATTGACGCAATCACAGTAGAAATACTGATTAATTGCTCGGCATAATTCTTATTCATTGGAAATGCTCCCATCCATTGATGGTAGACCAAGTTTATAGCAGCATCAGAGCAATTTATTTCAGCAGCATAAAATTTAGCTAATTTTTTAAGCACCGCACCCGTAACAATATCCTGATTCATTGAACCTTGTTGAGCAAAAGAAACAGAAAACGATTTTACCCCTTCTTCTAAAGACAACAACATTTCAAGCAACTGAATAACAATGGTGATTGAAGGAGGGACTAAAGTAGCCGTTAATGGACCAAACGATTCTCTATTAATTGGTTCATTGAGTTGTGAATAGTTTGCGCAAACTCGTTCAACATATTTCCAATACAAAAATGCTTTATCTAATGGAAAGTTTTTTGAGTAAGGAAGAAGATAAGTAATTGGGCCACCTTCAATCTCAAAAATACCTGATGCAATAGCCGTTTCGATGAGTAATCGGGCATCAGGCGTACCATGTCGTAAACTCACAGGTTTATTAAAATGCGTAATCATTTTACGTGTTGTGCGATAGCCATGATTTACCAAAGGGTAGCCATTTAGCATATCAACGTCGTTTTCTTCACTCAACCGCAACATCTTTTTAGAGGTTGCGTAATCATTTAAACGAGTATTCGAGTCAATGGTAAGGGGTAACACATCAACATTTGCATCGACAAAAAACTCATATAACGCGAATTGTTTTTTATAGGTTGGAAAACCACCACGAGGCTGAACCAACATTTTTTTCTGATTTTTAAAGTGATGAGATATAAAGAGATCTTTACTCGCATTTTTGACAAAATCAGCCACTTCGGAAAAATCAAAAGTATCAACAAATTCGTTATTTAAGATTATTTCGCGTTCTTCTTGCAGTAAACTCATTAGTTATTTCTCACTTCTAAATGTCTCTCTTTAATCATTGCTTCTAATGAGTCTAACCCTGTATTCAAATCAACTTGATGGCAAACAATATCAAATCCATAACCTTCATAACGTGGCACTATATCTTCTGCGTTACCTGTTCCAACCACTAAATTTCCACCGATCATCATAATCACATCATCAAGTTTTTTATATTTAGCTTTTAACAATGGAACTTCTCGTCCCCAGCCTTCAGCTTCGCCATTTAATGAAGAAATGAGTAAAACATCAGCACCGGTTTCGATAACTGCGTCAAAAAATTCTTCTAGATAGGTATTTACCCCAAGGTTAAAGACTTCAAATCCTCTCGCCTGCAAAGATAAATCTATTAATCGGTTGGCTACTACATGGATATCGTTACCCACAACGCCCGTTACTACTTTCATATTTTCTATGCCTGATGTATATACAAGTATATTTATTCAATATTAATGAATATATAGTATCAAATATTCTAATAAAACACTGCTTTAATGATAGAATACTGCCATATAACTAAGAACAGGAAAGTAATATGACAATTTTCACAGCTGATCTCTGTGATGAATACAGTGACAAAGTACAAGTTTTGGATGCCGGCTATAAAAATTATGGTGGGTCAGACAACTGCCAAGGTGAAATAGTTACCATTAAACTAAACAAAAACAATTCAGATCTTATTAAATTGCTTAGAGATGAAGATGGCACAGGAAAAGTTGTTGTTGTCGACGTTGATCAAGAATATTTTGCTGTTGTTGGTGAAAATTTAATGAAATTCGCTCATCAAAATAACTATAC
>JAGSHH010000094.1 GCA_023954655.1 Colwelliaceae bacterium | reverse complement strand
TGAATACTTCGCTGATACAAACCTATCTCAGAACCCTAAAGTCTCTGTAGTTGAGGGGGGGGCAGAGAGAGTTAACTCTGTTCTTTCTGGTTTGAATTCGATAGATTCTGACCAATTCCCATGGGTATTAGTACATGATGCTGCTCGTCCTTGCTTAGCGTTAAATGACCTGGATAAACTCATAAAATCTTGTCTAAAAAAACAGATTGGCGGGATTTTAGCTTCACCTGTACGAGATACTATGAAGCGTGGTATTGGGAGTCTTATTCAAACTACTGTTGAAAGGGAAGACCTTTGGCATGCTTTAACGCCACAAATGTTTCCTACCACAGAATTGAAAAATGCTATCGAAACTGCTTTAGGTGCTAATGCGAATATTACCGATGAAGCATCAGCAATAGAATTCATTGGTGGCGATAGTCTGTTAATAGAAAGTAGCAGTGAAAACATTAAAATTACTCAGCCAGATGATTTGGCTTTCGCTGAATTTATCTTACAAAAACAGTATCTAAATGCTGAAAAATCTCAGGAAATAATATGCGAATAGGTCATGGTTTTGACGTTCATAAATTTGGTGGACAAGGACCTGTAGTTTTAGCGGGAGTAGAAATTCCTTATGAATTCGGTTTTATTGCTCATTCAGATGGTGATGTTGCTATTCATGCATTGTGTGATGCTATTTTGGGTGCATTATGTTTAGCGGATATTGGTAACCACTTTCCGGATACAGATGGCCAATATGAAAATATTTCGAGTCGAATATTATTGCGTCATGTTGTTGGCTTGATGTTTGAAAAAGGCTATCAGCTTGGTAACGCCGATATCACGGTTGTTGCTCAAGCGCCAAAAATATCTCCTCATTTATTAGCGATGCGAGAATGCTTAGCTGAAGATTTACAATGTAATATCGATCAAATAAATGTCAAAGCGACAACAACTGAAAAGTTAGGTTATGTTGGACGAAAAGAAGGAATCTCTGTTCACTCAGTTGTACTTCTTACCGATCTAACAACTAAGGCTAAACAATAATATGCTACCTTCGTTAGCTTATCTCTATGGCGAACCACAAGTTACAGGTGATTTACGCAGCAGTGAAAGTGACTTTAAAGTTTTCGAACAATTACCTTTTTCGCCTTGCGGAGAAGGAGAACACTTATTAATACGAGTACGAAAAACAGGTTTAAATACGGTATTTGTAGCTAAACAATTTGCAAAGTATTTTTCAGTGAAAGAAAACCTTGTTACGTACGCTGGCCTTAAAGATCGATTTGCTATAACAGAGCAATGGTTTGGTGTTCATTTACCAGGAAAACAAGAATACAATTTAAGTGATTTATCAATTGATGGTCTTGAAATTTTAGAATATGCCCGGCATAACAAAAAGCTGCGTACTGGTGCATTAAGTGGAAATCGTTTTGAGATTATTTTACGAAATGTTACTGATATAAATGAAGTTGCTCGTAGATGGCAAGCTGTGACTGAATTTGGAGTGCCTAATTATTTTGGTGAACAACGCTTTGGTATTGACGGTGGTAATATTGACCGCGCACGGGCATTATTTGCTGGTCAAAAAGTAAAAGACAAAAAGAAGCGTGGAATTTACCTTTCAGCTGCTCGCTCATTATTATTTAATCACATTATTTCTCAACGTATTCAAGATTCTTCTTTTGAAAAACTTCGTGTAGGTGATGTCTTAATGTTAGCTGGTACACAATCTGTTTTCCCACTTGAAAATATTGATGAAGTAATAGAACAACGTTTTTCTGAAAAAGATGTAGATATTACTGCGCCTTTATGGGGGAGTGGTAAGTTAATGACTACAGGGAAACCTTTAATATTGGAAGAAACACTGACTGAGCTTCATCAAGATTTTTGTCAAGGCTTAGCTAAATTTGGGTTAAAGCAAGAAAGGCGACGAATTCGTTTATCACTTTCTGAAGGGATAATTGAAACCGACACTTCAGAAAATTTAGTCACACTAAAGTTTAACCTTGCATCAGGTTGTTTTGCGACAACAGTTTTAAGAGAGTTGTTAGTCTACAAAGATTTAACTACACGAGTTGGTTCAAATAATGGTCAAGTGAAATGAGAATATTATTAAGTAATGATGACGGTGTTCATGCTCTTGGTATTAAAGTTTTATATCAAGAATTAAGTAAATTTGCAGATGTAACTGTTGTTGCCCCAGATCGAAATTGTAGTGGTGCTAGTAACTCATTAACCTTATTAAATCCCTTGAGGGCAGATAGATTAGAAAACAACTTTGTATCTGTAAATGGCACACCTACCGATTCGGTGCATCTCGCCATAAGCCAGTTAATGGATCCATTACCTGACTTAGTTGTTGCCGGTATTAATAATGGTGCAAATTTAGGTGATGATACACTTTATTCAGGGACTGTTGCTGCGGCAACAGAAGGGCGCCATATGGGAATGCCTGCTGTTGCTGTTTCTTTAGTTGGTAAAGATGAAAAACATTATCAAACAGCGGCAATTGTAGCGGCAAAATTTATTCAGCGCCTTAAACTTCACCCCTTACCGAGTGATCAAATTATTAATATTAATGTGCCGAATATAGCCATTGAAGAACTTAAAGGCATAAAGGTAACTCGTTTAGGCCATCGTCATAAAGCTGAAACGATGAGATCTAGTAAAGACCCTTGGAAGAGAGATATCTATTGGTATGGTTCATTAGGAGAAGAACTTGATGCTGGAGAAGGCACAGATTTTCATGCTGTTGGCGAAGGTTATGCATCGATAACGCCATTGACCATAGATATGACAGCCTATAAAAGCATGACAAAAATAACAGAATGGATCAGCGATTTTAAAATATGAGAATAATAAAATGAATGTCAGAGTTGGAAGTCGAGTCGGGGGTAAATCTACTCGAAGTGGAGAAATACTGGCTCAGAAATTACATGCAGAAGGTATTAGTAACCAACAGGTGCTGCAAGCAATAGCTAGAAGCCCTAGGCATATATTTGTGCCTGAAATATTGGCACATAAAGCCTATGACAATACAGCACTGCCAATTGGCCAAGGTCAAACTATTTCACAACCTTATATTGTCGCCAAAATGTCTGAATTATTATTGGCTGATGGTGTACCTGAAAGCATTTTGGAAATAGGCACAGGCTCTGGTTATCAAACTTCAATTTTGGCGCAGTTAACACCTCATGTATTTTCTGTTGAACGAATAAAGTCATTACAGTTTCAAGCCAAACGTAAATTACAATCGATGGATTTACATAATATTTCAATGAAAAATGGTGATGGTTGGAAGGGTTGGAAGTCGAAAGCTCCTTTTCAAGCTATCATTGTCACGGCAGCACCTACAGAAATCCCTCAAGCTTTATTAGACCAGTTAGCCGATGGAGGTCGTTTAGTCATTCCTGTTGGCGAACAAACTCAAATATTAAAGATAATTACTCGTCATGGTGATAGTTTTGATGAGCGTCAAGTTGAGGCTGTCCGCTTTGTGCCTTTAGTTCCAGGAGCTGTTCAATGAAAGTTTTTACTGCACTATATGATTGGACATTAAAATGGGCGGAACATCAATTTGCACCAAGAATACTCGCAGTATTAACGTTTGCGGAATCGGTATTCTTTCCTATTCCTCCTGATGTATTGTTAGCCCCTATGGTATTAGCTAAACCCCATAAAGCTTGGTCATATGCTACTTTAACCACCATTTCCTCAGTGATAGGTGGTATTGCCGGCTATGCACTGGGCTATTACATGTTTGAGCCATGGATCCAACCTTTAATTACTGAATGGGGAAAGCAGGAAACATTTGACCAAGCGGTGACTTGGTTTAACGAATGGGGTGTTTGGGTAGTATTTATTGCGGGTTTTTCACCTATTCCATATAAGGTATTTACTGTTAGTGCAGGTTTTTTGCAAATGGCTTTTTTACCCTTTTTAATTGTTTCAGCAATTGGACGAGGAATGCGTTTCTTCTTGGTTGCAGGAGTTATTCATTACGGGGGTGAAGAAATGGAAAAAAGCTTACGTAAATCGATTGATATTTTAGGTTGGGTTGTTGTCGCTCTAATCGTTATTCTGTATTTATTATTACGTTAAAAAGTGATGTTATTCACTGCAAATATTTAATTTTTACATTTATTAGGAAAATATGTGCTTTTAAGAAGTAGTATAATTATTCTATTTATTTTTATTGTGGGTTGCTCATCAAGGCAGAGTCCTGCTCCTGTAGTTGACGTTAACTCTCAGTTACCATTAAATAAAAAAGTTCGAAACAGCTTGAAGGCCACTGAATACATAGTCAAAAAAGGTGAAACTTTATATTCAATTTCTTGGCGGGCAGGGCTTGATGTTAGAACGATAGCTTTCGTAAATAAAATTCCATCACCGTATCAAATATTTCCCGGGCAAAAATTATTTTTATCAGCAAAATCAGCCAAAGCTAGTAAAAATAAACCCTCCCGTGAAAGTTTACAAAATCAACAACAAACAGTCATAAAAAAACCTATTGCATCAAATAAAAAGCAGGAGTATGGTGAAGTTACAAGGGGGCAAAAAATAGTTAAAAAACCTCTGCGTAAAACAGGTACATTCTCACAAAAAGTTAAGCGTTGGGTTTGGCCTGTTAAAGGAAAAGTTATTGCTAAGTTTTCTACTAAGAAGCAAGGTAATAAAGGAATTGATATCGGAGGTCGCCGTAACGATTCGGTAAAAGCAGCAGCTGATGGCAGGGTAGTATACGCCGGTGATGTATTACGAGGATATGGACAACTAATTATTGTAAAGCATAACGATGATTATTTAAGTGCATATGCTCATAACGATCACATATTGGTCAAGGAACAGCAAGTTGTAAAAGCCGGACAAGTTATAGCAAAAATGGGTGATACTGACGCTGAAAGAGTCATGCTTCATTTTGAAGTTCGCTTTCGTGGTAAATCTGTAAACCCGTTAAAATATCTACCGAGACGATAATAACAATACTAATAATAATAATTGGAGCTAACGTGAATATTTAATCAGTAATTTCAGCTTTGCTAATGACGGGAGAAATAGCATGGGCATAGAAAAAGAATTAAAAGAAGTTAAAACAGTAAGTAAAAAACAGGATGTTGAGGCTAAAATTCAGGAAGATGCGCCATCGAATCTAGATGCAACTCAATTGTATTTAGGTGAAATTGGTTTTTCTCCACTGTTAACCGCTGAAGAAGAAGTTTACTTTTCTCGCCTCGCCTTAAAAGGTGACGAACTTTCAAGAAAACGCATGATAGAGAGTAATCTGCGTTTAGTCGTAAAAATTGCACGTCGTTATAACAACCGTGGTTTACCATTATTAGATCTTATTGAAGAAGGTAATTTAGGCCTGATCCGTGCTGTGGAAAAGTTTGATCCAGAGCGAGGTTTCCGATTCTCAACTTATGCAACTTGGTGGATACGTCAAACCATTGAACGTGCCATTATGAATCAAACACGCACTATTCGACTTCCCATTCATGTTGTAAAAGAATTAAATATTTATTTACGTACCGCACGTGAATTAGTACAACAACTTGATCATGAACCTACTGCTGAAGATATTGCTGAAAAACTTGATGTGCCTGTAGCTGACGTTACTAAAATGCTACGATTAAATGAGCGCATCGCATCAGTAGATACTCCATTTGGTGGTGAATCAGATAAAGTCTTGCTTGATGTTATCCCGGACGAAAAAGCGAGCGGCCCAGAAGGCAATTTACAAAGTGATGATATTAAAAATAATATCGTCCATTGGTTGAATGAATTAAACTCAAAACAACGAGAAGTATTGGCAAGGCGATTTGGCTTATTAGGCTATGAAGCAGCTACGCTTGAAGACGTAGGTGTTGAAATAGGATTAACTAGAGAGCGTGTTCGTCAAATTCAAGTTGAAGCGTTGAAACGTTTACGTGATATTTTAAGCTCTCAAGACTTATCTATAGAAGCGTTATTTCAAGCATAAATTTTGTTTAACTAAATTTTATTTAGATAATAAAAACCAGCAATTTCGCTGGTTTTTTTGTTTTTGTGAATAAAATTTTAAACAAGTGAATTTATAACTTATCTTTAAATTTGTAGAGTAAATCAAGAGCTTGTTTTGGCGTTAGTTCATTGACATCAAGTGCTTGTATTTCATCTATTACTGGGTGGTTTGTATCAACGAGAGTTAATTGCTCAAATTCGTTTTCGTTTGGTGAAATAGAAGGTGATTGTTGACTTTCAAGTTCACTTAATCTTTGTTTAGCACGCTGAATTACAGGCTTTGGAACTCCTGCTAATTGCGCTACTTGTAAACCAAAACTTTTACTTGCCGCGCCTTCTTGTACGGCATGCATAAATATTATTTTTTCACCATGCTCCATAGCATCTAAATGAACATTGGCTAAACTCTCAATTTGTTCAGCTAATAATGTTAACTCAAAATAATGACTAGCAAATAAGGTAAATGCCTTAGTTTTCAAAGCTAACATTTCAGCGCAAGCCCAAGCTAATGATAAGCCATCATAAGTACTTGTACCTCGGCCTATTTCATCAAGTAACACTAAGCTTTTTTCTGTGGCATTATGTAAAATATTGGCGGTTTCAGTCATTTCAACCATAAAGGTAGAGCGACCACTTGCAAGATCATCAGATGCGCCAATACGGGTAAATATTCTATCAACTATACCAATCTTTGCTGCATTAGCAGGTACAAAACAACCAATATGAGCAAGTAATACAATAAGTGCAGTTTGACGCATATAGGTTGATTTCCCCCCCATATTTGGTCCTGTAATAATCAACATTTTTCGCTGTTTAGTTAATACGACAGGATTAGCAATAAATGCTTCACTTGTCATTTGTTCAACAACAGGGTGACGACCAGCGTCAATATTTATACCACTGTCTGAAACTAAATCAGGTTTTATGTAATTAAGGGTTTCTGCTCGTTCTGCAAAAGTATTCAATACATCTAATTCTGCAATCGCTTGGGCAAGAGTTTGTAATTTTTCTAGATGCGGTAAAACCAGATCAAATAACTCATCGTAAAGGCGTTTTTCTAGTGCTAAAAACTTACTCTGAGCGGTTAATACCTTTTCTTCGTGTTGCTTTAACTCATTGGTAATAAAGCGTTCGTTATTTTTCAAAGTTTGTCGACGAATATAATCATCTGGGACTTCATTTGAACTGCTTCTACTGATTTCAATATAAAAACCATGAACCTTGTTATAACCGACTTTTAACGTTTGTATACCTGTTCTTTCTTTTTCTCGAGCTTCTAATTGAGCTAAAAATTCAGTAGCTCCATCACTCAAATCTCTAAGTGTATCAAGTTCTTCATGGTAACTTGGTGCAATTACGCCTCCATCACGAATAAGTACCGGAGGATTATCAACAATTGCATTTTGTAAGAGCAGAGCAAGTGATTCTATTGGTAACGTTTTGTCTGCTAAACTTGTTAAGTGGTTATGCTCATTTCTATTTATTAAGGCTTGTAAATCAGGTAATTGATATAATGCATTACGTAATCGAGCAAAATCACGAGGCCTAGCAGAACGTAACGCTATTCGAGCAACAATACGTTCAATATCACCAATTTGTTTTAATTGTTGAAATAAATCGTCTTGTAGGTCACACGTTAAAATTTCAGTAATAGAATTTTGACGAGCGGTTAAAACTTCAATATCACGTAACGGAAAATGTAGCCAACGCTTTAATAACCTAGAGCCCATTGCCGTAGCTGATTTATCGAGGATTGAGGCTAGCGTATTTTCATTACTACCTTGCAGGTTTTGTGTTAATTCAAGGTTTCGCCTTGTTGCTGCATCTAAAATTACGCCTGTTTGTGATGATTCGGCAATTAGCGCTCTAATGTGGGGTAATGCACTTCGTTGAGCGTCTTGCACATATTGTAATAAGCAACCTGCTGCACAAATACCGAGGTGTTGCTCTACAATACCAAAACCAGATAATTCTTTGGTGCCAAATTGCTTATTCAATATTGATTTTGCTGTTTCTATATCAAACTCCCAATCAGAACGACGGCGTAACCCCTTTTTTCCTTCTATAACTGATATTGCACTAAATGACTCAGGATAAAGTAGTTCTGCGGGAGATAATCGTTGCAATTCTGCTTGTAATTGCTCAATTGAGTTTGGCTGACAAATAACAAAGCGTCCGCTAGTCATATCTAAATAAGATAATCCAAAGCCATTTTTATTTTCAAAAATTGAAACTAATAAATTATCTTGCCTATCTGTTAATAAAGCCTCATCACTTACCGTACCAGGAGTAACAACTCTCATTACTTTTCTTTCTACTGGACCTTTACTAGTTGCGGGATCGCCAATTTGTTCACATATTGCAACAGACTCACCTAATTGCACTAACTTAGCTAAATAGTTTTCAACAGCATGGTAAGGCACACCTGCCATTGGAATAGCATTTCCGCCTGTTTTACCACGAGCAGTTAATGAAATATCTAAAAGATCTGAAGCTTTTTTAGCATCATCGAAAAATAATTCATAGAAATCCCCCATACGGTAAAAAACTAGGATGTTAGGGAATTCTGCCTTTATCGTTAAATATTGGCGCATCATAGGAGTATGTGAAGATAAGTCAGAAGTAGATGTAGTCATTAATTATTATTTTTGTGTGGGTATTGATAAATATTGATGAACTTATTATGTCATAAGCACTAGGTGGAGGTCTTAATTATTTGAGTAAAATATAAAATTTATTTTACTGTATATAATAAGAAAACACACATCAAATATTGAAAAGTAACTTTTTTAATTTTTTTTTATAAAAGTTATTAGGCTTGATTTAATCCTTGTTAATCAATCACATAAAAGTGTCAATTTTTATATTTTTCAATCAAATAAAAATAAATTGTAAAAAAGCTTGATACTGTACGACTATACAGTATACTTCTCGTCATTAGTTAGTTAAGACATAAATGTGGAGCACGGAATGGACAATAATAAAGAAAAAGCACTATCAGCTGCGTTAAGTCAAATTGAGCGTCAATTTGGTAAAGGTTCAATCATGAAGTTAGGTGAAAACCGCAGTATGGATGTGGAAACAATTTCTACAGGTTCATTAGGGCTAGATATTGCACTAGGTGCTGGTGGTTTACCAATGGGTCGTGTTGTTGAGATATACGGTCCAGAATCAAGTGGTAAAACAACACTCACATTGGAAGTTATTGCTGAAGCTCAACGAAACGGTAAAGTATGTGCTTTTGTTGATGCTGAGCATGCACTTGACCCTATTTATGCAGAAAAACTTGGTGTAAATATTGACGAACTTCTAGTATCGCAACCAGATACAGGTGAGCAAGCACTAGAAATTTGTGACATGCTAACGCGTTCTGGAGCGGTTGACGTTATTGTTGTTGACTCTGTTGCTGCACTTACACCAAAAGCAGAAATTGAAGGTGATATGGGTGATTCTCATATGGGCCTTCAAGCTAGAATGCTTTCTCAAGCAATGCGTAAATTAACGGGTAATTTAAAACAATCAAACACTATGATGATATTCATTAACCAAATCCGTATGAAAATTGGTGTAATGTTTGGCTCGCCTGAGACAACCACAGGTGGTAATGCTCTTAAATTCTATGCATCTGTACGTTTAGATATTCGTCGAATCGGTGCTGTAAAAGCTGGTGATGAAATTGTTGGTAATGAAACGCGAGTAAAAGTAGTAAAAAATAAAATTGCTCCACCATTTAAACAAGTTGAATTTCAAATTTTATACGGTGAAGGTATAAATAGCTTAGGTGAATTAATTGACCTAGGTGTTCAACATAAAATGGTTGAAAAAGCCGGTTCTTGGTATAGCTATAATGGCGACCGCATCGGGCAAGGAAAAGCTAATGCAACTAAATACTTAACTGAAAAACCTGAAATAGCGAAAGAACTTGATGGCCGCCTAAGAGACTTGTTGCTATCTAAAAATACAGCTCCAGCTGAGAAAGAAGAAGCAGTAACTGAATAACTGCTAAAGCGTTACTTTAATTAGTTTGTTTAAAGCCACTGCATAACGTAGTGGCTTTTTTTATTGTAACTTATCGAGTAATAAAAGTTATAAGGTTAAACAAAATCGTTTAGACGTCTATACGTTTAGATGTTGACATAGCTATAATTACAAGGCACATTAACCGCTATAATAAATACAATTGTATTGATTGGAACTTTGAGTTTCGTTTCTAGCATTTATAGGTTGTTAATATGCCGATTAAAATCCCTAACGAATTACCTGCTTTATCTGTATTAGATAAAGAAAACATCTTTGTGATGTCAGAAACTCGCGCTGCGAATCAAGAAATTCGTCCGATGAAAGTTGCTATTCTTAATTTAATGCCTAATAAAATTGAGACAGAAGTGCAGATCCTTAGAATGTTATCGAATACGCCATTACAAATTAATGTTGAGTTTGTGCGTATTCATGCAAATGAATCTAAACATACACCGAAAGAGCATTTAGATAATTTTTACCGTTTATTTGATGACATTAAAGATAGCCAATATGACGGTTTAATTATAACCGGTGCACCCTTAGCATTGATGGATTATGAAAAGGTTACTTTTTGGGACAAAATTTGTGAAGTTTTTGACTGGGCTGAAAAGAATGTAACTTCAACAATGTTTTCATGTTGGGCTGCTCATGCGGCGCTATATCACCATTATGGTTTAAATCGTCATTTACGTGAAGAGAAGCTTTCAGGGGTATATCAACATAGCCCTGTAGATCCCAAGGAGCAGTTAACTCGGGGATTTGAAGAGTTTTTTAACGTACCTCATTCACGTTATGGCTATATTACAAAAACAGATTACCAAAGTGTTTCTGATTTAAAAATTATTGCTGAATCGGAGCTGGCTGGGGTATATGTGGTTGCGAGTAAAAATAAACAGCAAGTCTATTTAACAGGTCACCCTGAATATGATGCAACTACTTTAGATGAAGAATATAACCGTGATTTAAAAGTAGATAGTCAGGCAATAATGCCAGAAAATTACTATGCTGATAATGATATATCAAAAGTGCCACATAGCTCATGGCGAAGTCATGGTAGTTTGTTATTTACTAATTGGCTTAATTATTATGTTTACCAGATAACTCCATATGAATTAGATGCCAGTAATATTCAGGCAATACACCCAGATTCCCAAATTTAGCAGCAGTTATATTATTCAAGATAGCTAGTTTAAAAGTATAGATAGAGAAGTAGTATGAAAAAGTCAGCATCGTTTGAAAATTTTGAGAAACAATTAGCGAAACGAATTCTTATTCTTGATGGCGCCATGGGAACAATGATCCAAGCGTATAAATTTGAAGAACAAGATTACCGCGGGAAACGCTTCGCTGACTGGCATTTAGATGTTAAAGGAAATAATGACATGTTGGTGCTTACACAGCCTGATGTCATCAAAGCTATTCACAGTGAGTATCTAGAAGCCGGTGCTGATATTCTTGAAACTAATACTTTTAATGCAACAACTATTGCTATGGCTGATTACGATATGGAATCGTACAGCGCTGAAATTAACTTTGAAGCGGCTAAAATAGCTCGAGTAGCAGCAGATGAATTTACTGCTAGAAATCCCGATAAGCCCCGTTTCGTAGCTGGAGTTTTAGGGCCAACCAATAGAACTTGTTCTATTTCACCTGATGTCAATGATCCTGCTTTTCGTAATGTAACATTTGATCAGTTAAAAGATGCCTATATTGAATCGACCAAAGCGTTAATTGAAGGTGGAAGTGATTTAATTTTAATTGAAACAATCTTTGATACCTTGAATGCCAAAGCTGCTATTTTCGCCGTAGAAACGGTATTTGATGAGCTTGGTGTACGATTACCTGTGATGGTTTCTGGAACGATAACTGATGCATCAGGTCGTACATTATCAGGGCAAACAACTGAAGCATTTTATAACTCATTACGCCACGCTAAACCGATATCTTTTGGTTTGAATTGTGCGCTTGGTCCTGTTGAATTAAGACAATATGTTCAAGAACTAAGTCGTATTTCAGATTGTGCTGTTTCAGCACACCCGAACGCAGGTTTACCAAATGCATTTGGAGAGTATGATTTTAGTGTGGATGACATGAATACCCATGTTGCGGAATGGGCAAGTTCTGGCTTTTTAAATATTATTGGTGGTTGTTGTGGAACAACGCCAGAACATATTAAAGGTATGGCTGAATCAGT
>JAGSHH010000139.1 GCA_023954655.1 Colwelliaceae bacterium | reverse complement strand
TTAGGTGTGGAGATAAGCTATCGAACAAACAACTTTAAAATCGTTGGCTCGCCAGTTGCAATTAAAGCAGTAGCTAAAATTTTAAAAGATTTATATATCGAAACAGAAACCGTTAAAGGTGAATCTAAAACGATTACAGATGAAATGGTTCATCTAGCTATTGTTGATGCCAATGTACTTGAACAAGCTCCCACAAAAGTTGATGTTGATTATGAGCAAATGGTCACGATTAAAACAAAGCGTGGCATTATCAAACCTAGAAACCCCAATCAATCGTCTTATGTACAAAATGTTTTAGTAAATGATATTAGTTTTGGTGTTGGTGTTGCTGGAACTGGTAAAACCTATTTAGCGGTAGCTTGTGCAGTAGAAGCTTTAGAGCGACAAGAAGTTAGACGTATACTATTAACACGCCCAGCAGTAGAAGCTGGTGAAAAACTGGGCTTTTTACCAGGTGATTTAACTCAAAAGATTGATCCCTATTTACGCCCTCTTTATGATGCATTATTTGAAATGCTTGGCTTTGAAAAAGTAGAAAAGTTGATAGAACGAAACGTTATTGAAATTGCTCCTCTTGCCTATATGAGAGGTAGAACACTAAACGATGCCTTTATTATTCTTGATGAAAGCCAAAATACTACTGTTGAACAAATGAAAATGTTCTTAACTCGAATAGGTTTTAATTCTCGAGCTGTGATCACTGGTGATATTACGCAAGTTGATTTACCTAGAGGCCAACGTTCTGGCTTACGTCACGCAATTGAAGTATTAGAAGATATTCCAGGGGTGAGTTTTAATTTTTTCCAGTCGAAAGATGTTGTCAGACACCCTGTTGTTGCTCATATTGTTGAAGCTTATGAAGCATACGAACAAAAAATGACACGTATTAAAGCTGAAAAGAAAAAACAAGATCAACTTGCGGCACAAAAACTTGCTAGTGAAAGTATTGCAAAAGGCGATGCGTAGTGGTCATCGCACTAGATCTACAAATTGCATGTAAAAACAATGAGCTACCTGATAAAAAAGATTTTCAACTATGGGTTAATACTGCCCTTTCACCTTATAATAAGCCTTTTGAGTTAACAGTACGTATTGTTGAACTTGAGGAAAGCCAAACACTAAACCATCAATATAGAGATAAAAACAAACCTACTAATGTTTTATCTTTCCCTTTTGAAATACCAGATGGTATTGAATTAGATTTGTTAGGCGATCTTGTGATTTGTGCTGATGTAGTTAAAGATGAAGCTCAAGCACAGAATAAAAATTTAAAAAGTCATTGGGCTCATATGGTTATTCATGGTTGCTTGCATTTGCTCGGTTTTGACCACATAGATGATAATGATGCACAAGAAATGGAAGCACTTGAAATTAAGCTACTTGCATCCATTAACATTGATGATCCATATCAAATGATTTAGTGGCATATTTAATTTTACAAATAACTACTTGAATTATGCATAAATTGATTACAAACTAAACAACTGACAAATAATAGGAATAATAAAAGCTCTATGAGCGAAGACAACCCCCACTCTAGCAACGGTTCTTCAAATAAAAACTTTTTGGATAAAATCATTCAAGTTTTTACCGGAGAGCCGAAAAACAAAGAAGAACTGGTCGAAGTATTAAATGATGCAGAAGGCCGTGATCTGATAAAACCAGAAACGAAACTCATGATCGAAGGTGTATTAGAAGTATCTGATATGCGAGTTCGAGATATCATGATCCCTCGTTCACAGATGGTTACTTTAGATATTAATGCACCACTTAAAGATGCAATTCCCCAAATCGTCGAATCAGGTCATTCTCGTTTTCCTGTCGTAAATGAAGATATAGATCACATTGAAGGTATTTTATTAGCAAAAGATCTACTCGCTTATGCTTTTAATGAAGATGAAAAACCATGTACATTTAACGAAGTTATTCGACCAGCAATCATAGTTCCAGAAAGTAAAAAAGTTGAGCCTTTATTAAAAGAGTTTCGTTCTCAACGTTATCATATGGCCATTGTTGTAGACGAATATGGCGGAGTTTCAGGCGTTGTTACCATTGAAGATATTTTAGAGTTAATTGTTGGTGAAATTGAAGATGAAACTGACGATGAAATCATTGAGGATATTAAGCATTTGGCTGGCAATGTTTATCAAGTACAAGCTTTAACTGAAATAGATGACTTTAATGAATATTTCAATTGTAAATTTGATGAAAATGAAGCAGACACTATCGGTGGTATAGCCCTTCATCAATTTGGTCATATGCCTAAAAAATCAGAAGAAATGACAATTAATCATTTTGAATTTAAAGTCACTTCTGCCGATAGTAGACGTATTCAAGTTCTTCAAATAACCATACCTAAGAATCATAAAGTAACGGGTAAAGTTATTGATTAAGCCCCTTCAACCAAATTTGGTTTAATCAATTTATTTTCATGTTTAAATCACTTCTTATAAAATGTAAAAATAACATCAGCGATAAATCATTATGGCTCAGCTTTATTGCTGGGCTAAATTTGGTTTTCACTTATGCACCTTTTTCATTGTGGTGGATAAGTTTTATCGCTCTGCCATTATGGTTTATTCATTTAGAAAAAGTCATATTAAATACAAACAAAAAAACAACTCGCTTAATCACAAAACATTGTTTTATATTTGCCTTTGGTTGGTTTGCAAGTGGCATTAGTTGGGTACATGTCTCTATTGCAGAGTTTGGTGGAATGCCATTAATAGCATCATTATTATTGATGATGTTATTATGCATATACTTAGCTTTATATCCTACGTTTACGGGTTATTTAACTGCTAAAGCATCATTATTATTCTCAGATAAAGATTCTCAAAAACCATCAATAAACTTATGGTTATTTCCAAGCATTTGGATATTGTCAGAATACCTACGTGGTGTAGTACTAACAGGTTTCCCTTGGTTATCTTTAGGTTATGGCCAAATTAATAGCCCATTAGCTCCTTTGATCCCTATCATAGGGGAAGTTGGCATCACCTTTTGTCTTTTACTTTTCTGTGTAGCAATATCAAAAATTCTTTTAAAACAACAAATAAAACGTTCGATTACGGTTGTAGCGATCGCTTTAATTCTGATTTTTGTAAGTCAAAAACAGGATTGGGTAGTCCCAACAGATAAAACAGTTAAAGTAGCATTAGTTCAGGGAAATATTGAACAATCAATAAAATGGCAGCCCGAAGAGCAATGGCCTACCATGCTTAAATATTTAGATTTAAGCAGAACAAATTATGATGCACAATTAATTATATGGCCAGAATCTGCCATACCAGCAATTGAAACAATGAGTACTTCTCAAGAATTTCTTGAATTAGCAAATCAATCAGCAGCCTTAAATAATGCTGCAATTGTCTCCGGTATTTTAAATTATAACTTTGAATCAAAAGAGTATTTTAATAGTTTAATTGTTTTAGGAAAAAAACACATAGAAGATGATGAAGGTAACTATTATTACGGCAATAGTAATCGGTATGATAAGAACCATTTGTTACCTATTGGAGAGTTTGTTCCATTCAGTGAATTTTTAAGGCCTTTAGCTCCCTTATTTAACCTCCCTCAATCTTCTTTTAGTCGAGGCAGCTATGTACAAAATAACCTAGTGGCAAACGATCTAAGAATATTACCACTAATTTGTTTCGAAATTGCTTTTCCTGAACAATTAGCAGCTAATTTCTTCAATGACAGTGACATTCTCCTCACCGTTAGTAATGATGCATGGTTTGGTAACTCGCATGGTCCTCATCAGCATATGGAAATAGCTCGAATGCGGTCGCTTGAATTTGGCCGTCCTTTACTACGTTCAACCAATAATGGGGTCACGGCGATAACGGATCACCGAGGAGAAATTACGCAACAATTGCCTCAATTTAAACAAGAAGTACTAAAAGCAGAAATTCAACTCGTTTCAGGTATGACTCCTTATAGTCAATATGGTCGATATCCTACATGGATTTTTGCTTTGATAACATTTCTTATCATAATGATAAAAAAAAGATCTTTATCTAAAGCCCTTTAAAAATAAAGAAAGCTCCATCTAATTAAATTAATTACTAATAATTTTTAAACCTTTTCCCCTTATATCACGACTTACATACAAAACAACCATTATTAAATTGGTGTGTCTTATTCGGGGGAATTGACATGATAATAAAAGATACAAGTGATCAAGATGTTCAGATCAATACTACAAAGCCAAAATCAAAGTTTTGGCTAATTACTTTTTCAGCAACAATTATCATTGGCGCTATTATTTGGCAAGTTGCACCGGCAGCGAGTCGTTGGAGCCAAGCAAGTGAATCTATTTCTAGAGACAGAGTAAGAATAGCCACAATTACTCGTGGTGATTTTACACGTGAAATATCCGTATTAGGCCGAGTTGTTGCAGCGGTCAGTCCTACAGTTTACAGCCCTGCCGACGGTACTATTACATTATTAATTGAAGCTGGTAATGAAGTAAAAGAAGGACAAGCACTTGCTTCATTAGACAGCCCTGAATTGACGAGTAGACGAGATCAGCAACAAGCGATCCTTGAAGGTTTACAGTCGAGTTTTGAAAGACAAAAAATACAAGCGAAAAAACAACGTTTAAGTGATCAAAAAGCGGTTGATCTTGCCAATGTCAGATTAACCTCAGCGAATAGAGAAAAAAGGCGGGCAGATCAAGGATATGAAAAAAATGCCATCAGTCAAATTGACTTTGAAAAAGCACAAGATGAACTTGAAAATGCTAATTTACAGCATCGTCACTCTGAGCAAGATGCCGCATTAAATATTGAAAGTTTAGACTTCGACAGTAAATCATTAGCCCTTGATATTCGCCGTCAAACGTCTTTAGTAACAGAGCTACAAAGGCAAGTCGACGGTTTAACTATTCGCTCTCCTGTCAACGGTATCGTAGGTAATCTCAATACCGACAATAAAACCTTCTTAAGTAAAAACCAAAGTATTTTAACCGTTGTGGATTTAAGTAATTTAGAAGTGGAAATAGAAATCCCTGAAAGTTATGCCGATGACTTAGCTATTGGTATGAGTGTTGACGTACAATTTGAGCAGCAACAGTTTAGTGCTCGTCTAGTAACAATTTCCCCCGAAATACTGAATAATCAGGTTACTGGTCGAGTACGCTTTTCCAAACACACACCTGCAAAATTACGACAAAACCAACGTTTAAATACTCAAATAATTTTAGAGCACAAACCTAATGTACTTCAAGTACAGCGCGGACAATTCCTCGAAAGTAATGGGGGAAGATTCGCTTATTTAGTCAATGAGGGTTTAGCACAAAAAACCTCTATCTCATTAGGCGCTCGTAGCTTAAGTCATGTGGAAGTACTTGATGGCTTATCTGAAGGGCAACAAATCATTATATCCGGTACTGATATGTTCAATTCAGCGGCACAAGTACTCATTAACAATTAATTAATCATTAAGCTAATACCAACAAATAATCACCGGCATTATGCCGCGCAAGCAAAGGAATAAATTATGTTAGTCATGAAGAACATCAATAAAATATTTCAAACAGAAGATATACAAACTCATGCGTTACGAGATTTTAATTTAACAGTTAACGAAGGGGATTTTCTCAGTGTAACTGGTCCTTCTGGTTCAGGAAAGACGACATTTTTAAATATTGCTGGCTTATTAGAAACCTATACAAATGGCGATTTTTTATTAGATGGTAAAGATGTCGGCAGTTTAAATGATAATGGCCGTTCTAAAATGAGAAATGAAAAAATAGGTTTTGTATTTCAAAGCTTTAACTTAATTCCAGATCTTAATCTTTTTGATAATGTTGATGTTCCCTTACGTTACAGAGGTTTTAACGCTAAGGAAAGAAAAGAGCGTATCGAAGCTAATTTAGAACGTGTAGGTCTAGCTTCAAGAATGAAACATTTACCAAGCCAACTCTCTGGTGGGCAGCAGCAACGTGTAGCGATAGCTCGTGCTCTTGCTACTGACCCACGTTTTTTATTAGCCGATGAACCAACAGGAAATTTAGATTCTGAAATGGCTAAGGGGGTCATGAGTTTACTAGAAGAAATTAATCAACAAGGAACCACCATAATCATGGTAACTCATGATGCAGAGTTAGCTCAACGTGCAACACGTACGATTCAAGTAAAAGATGGTCGTGTAAGTGAACTAGAAATTGTAAGTGCACAAGCAATTGCCTAAATCAATTACTCATAATCTAAGGAATTACTATGTTTAATTATTATATAAAAGTAGCGTGGATAAGTATTCTTCGTCACTGGGGCTTAAGCTTATTAATGATTTGTGCAATAGGTTTAGGCATTGGTGCAACCATGACAACTGTAACTGTAAATTACTTAATGTCAGCAAATCCTATCCCCCATAAAAGTGAACAACTTTTCTATGTACAACTAGATAGTTGGGATGTTAATGACCCATTTGATGAAGGTCAAAATCCTCCTGATCAAATGACTTTTATTGACTCTACTAATTTAATGAAAGCCAAAAAAGCGTTTCGCCAAAACGTGCAAGCACAAGCATTTGCTGTTATCGAACCTTCAGATCCGGAGATATTGCCATTAATTGTTAGTGGTCGAGCAAACTCAGCTGATTTTTTCGCCATGTTTGATGTGCCATTTATATACGGGAGTGGCTGGTCATCATCAGCAGACGATAACAAAGAACAGGTTGTGGTTTTAAATAAAGAAACAAATGACAAGCTTTATGGTGGTGAAAACTCGGTTGGAAAATCCATTAAAATTGATGGCAATATGTTTAAAATTGTTGGCGTTATTGACACTTGGGAACCCAAACCACGCTTCTATGATATTACCACTGGCGCATTCAACGATTCAGAAGAAATCTTCGTTCCCTTTAACTTAATAGCAGAAGAAAAAATTACTCGCTCTGGAAACAATAGTTGCTGGAAACCTTTTGGTGATGGCTTCAAAGCCTATTTAGCCTCAGAGTGTATTTGGACACAATTTTGGGTTGAATTGAAAACAGAGCAAGACAAACAAGCATACCTTGCATTTTTAAATGCTTATGTTGAAGAACAAAAGCAATTTGGCCGTTTCGAACGTCCGATGGATAATCGCTTAAGTAATGTTATGCAGTGGCTAGAGAATCAAGAAGTCGTTGCCGATGACGCTAAAATGATGATGGCCATGGCAATTATGTTTTTAGTGGTATGTTTATTAAATACTGTAGGGTTATTACTTGCTAAGTTTTTGGGTAAAGCACCAGAAATTGGACTTAGGCAGGCATTAGGAGCAAGTAAAGCTACATTGTTTTGCCAATACCTTATTGAATCAGCTTGTATCGGGTTGGCCGGTGGAATATTAGGTCTATTCCTCGCATTTTTAGGATTAATAGGCATTGAAAAATTATATGGTGAAAATATGCAAGGGTTAGCAACACTAGATGGAAACATGATGGTTTTATCAATTGTCGTATCACTAGTTGCAACACTGATTGCAGGTATATATCCAACGTGGCGAGCCTGTAAAGTTCAGCCCGCACATCAATTAAAATGTCAATAAACGTGAGGAAAATAACATGTTAGAAATAGGACTTATTCTTCGCGCTTTAATGCGTAATAAAATTGGTGCGTTGTTAATCGCATTACAAATTGCATTAACACTAGCCATTATGGTCAATGCTATTTTTATGATTCAAGATAGAAATCAACAAATGTTACGTGAAAGTGGTTTAGATGAAACCAATACTTTTTATTTAACCAATACCATTTTTGGTAATGATTATAACAATAAAGTACATTTGCAAACTGATTTGCATGCAATTAGAAATACTCCAGGTATTATCGATGCTATTCAAATAAACGCTATACCACTTAGTGGTGGCGGTTGGTCAATGGCTCTACAACATGAACCTGGTGACGACAAAGATACCATTGGAAGTGCTGTATATATGGTTGATGACCATGCATTAAATGCACTTGGTGTTGAATTAATTGCTGGTGAAAATTTTACTGCTCAAGATATTCAATGGAGGGAAGAAGGAACATCCAAGTGGCCACCTAAAACCATAATAACTAAAGCTTTTGCAGAACAACTTTATCCTGATAATTGGCAATTAGCGATTGGTAAAACATTCTATATTTCACAAACACAACCAATTCAAATAATTGGTGTGATGAAAGCTTTACAAGCTCCTTGGAATGGCTGGACGGGTGTTGAACGCAGTATGCTAGTACCTTTTCAAATGGAATCTAAAAACAGTCGTTATTTTATTAGAACAGAACCAGGACGACGTGATGAAATGATGCCGATAATTGAAAAGTTATTAGCTGAAAGTGATAAAGAACGCATTATTAGAAGAGTCACAACTTTAGAAGAAACACGCAAGAGAAGTTACCGTCAACAAAATGCTACAAATAAAATTTTAACAACTGTGATCATCACACTCACGTTAATAACCGGTTTTGGTATTGTGGGCTTAGCAATTTTTAGTATCAACCGAAGAACAAAACAAATAGGAACTAGACGAGCTCTAGGTGCAACTCAATGGCAAGTTATGCGCTATTTTATGGTAGAAAACTTTATGATTTCAGCTATAGGTGTGATCATTGGAGTCATTGGAGCTATTGCAATAAACATGTGGCTTGTCAGTACATTTAGCTTATCGCCCATTAGTTTTGATTTAATTTTGTTTGGTGTTATTTCCTTATTCTTCGTGGGCCAATTAGCCGTTCTGTACCCTGCTAGGAGAGCAGCTAAAATATCTCCAGCAACAGCAACTCGTACAGTTTAATGGTTGCAAAAAGGCGCAAAAGTATTTTTGCGCCTTTTTATCACAATCATTAAACATCTTTATAATATTTTATATATATCAAAGTTGGTATTAATTATTATTTAACGTTTCAATGACCCTTTTCAACTTTTTTATTCAAATTTATCAAGCTCTTCTACATTCTATTTTTATCATGCTATGATGAATATTCACCAAAATAAATAGAATAATAATATGAATAAATCTAATACTTTTATTACCGCTTTGGCGCTCTACTCATTCTCGACGTTATTATCAGCACAAACAACTCTCATTAAAAATATTCAGGGTTACACGATTGAAAATAATGAACTTATAAAATTTAAAGCGATTCAATTTACTGATGATAAAATAGATAAAACATTTGAAAGTGATGTTTCATTACCAAAAAATAACCAATG
>JAGSHH010000098.1 GCA_023954655.1 Colwelliaceae bacterium | reverse complement strand
TTCAATATATACATACTTTGCTTGCAGAAATTCATGGTACTAATGTTTTAGCAAGCGCTACAAAAGATGGCTTTAAACTCTCAGTCGAAATGCCAGTTGCTATTGCAGAGAGTAATTCTGTAATTGTTAAAGAAGATGTTGAAGTTAATTTAAAAGAAGCTAAATTTATTATTTTTACTGAGAATGAAGGGTTAATAAATAACATAGAAAGTAATATAAAAAATAGTAATGGTAATGTTGAAAGAATTAAACAAATAGAGCATGTACTTAAGCAGTTAAGCGTTAAGCAATTAACCGCTAATTATATCAGCGCTATCATAGTTAACTCTCAAGAGTTGTTAAAAAACGAACGCATTATTCAGCAACATTTAAATAGTTTACCTACTAAACTTAGACCTAAACTAGTTGTTTTACAGCCATTTTTTACCCATGATTTACATCGTCAAGGCTTTTATGAATGGAGTGACTCTCCATGTGAACCTGTTGCTTTTGTTGAGTATTTAGCTGATTTTATTCAGAAAGAGAACATGAGTAATCTGCTTATTCCATCAGAAGTTTTTAGTCAATTTCGTTTTTCTCAAACCCAGGTTGAAGTGTTGCTAGCCGTTGAATGCCCTGAAAAGTACCAAAATCTTTCCCGTTTATTGTATTGGCTTGGTTTACAAGTCAATATAGTTTGCCAAGCAGAAATGATGTTAAAACAGTGGCAAACAGGTCGATATTTAGTGTTATTAACAGAGTTCAATAACTCCCCTTTTATTGACTTGCAAGTTGGTAAAAATGTAAACCGTGGTGTTTTTACTTTAGATAAATGTCAAATAAACCCGCTAGACAGTAAAGATTCATTGAATATTCAAAGGTGGAATCAAGACAAGATAATAAATACACTAGATATCGAACATCTGGTGAAGTTGCTTTCTCCATGGATAAAAGAAAAACAAGTTTCACTTCCTATTGATCGCCATGAAAAACCAAATAAACAGGCAACTAAAGTAGAAAAGAAAAAGAATAAAACACTTAGTGCTGATAAAAAGTCTGTAATTATAAATAGTGATGTTCCTCAAGCATTTGATCTTGCGGCTTATGCAAAAAACCAAGGCTCTCCTGAGCTTGCTGTATTTATGCTTGATGATTATTTAGCTGAATTGAACGATGCAATTTCAGCAATTTCAGTTACTTTACCTGCGAAAAAATTTGATGTTGCTATAGAGAGTAATACGAATATATTGAAAATAACGGCAATTTTAGCTGCGAAAGATCTTAATGTGAGTGCAAAAGCGTTAGAAGAATTATTAAATAAAAAAGCACTTCGTGAGGCAAATGCTAAACTGAAACAAATAGTTTCACAATTTCAAGCGTTAAATGAATTCACGAAAACAATATAATTATCAACATGACAAATGAATATATAAATAAGCAAAGTACTATTGATAGTCCATGTGTTCGTAATTGCTGTTTGAATGAAAAAGATATTTGCTTAGGGTGTTTTCGTCAAATTAATGAGATAACCAATTGGCGTTGCTTTACTCAAAGTGAAAAAGTCGTTATTTTGGATAAATGTACTAAACGAAAGGAAGATCACCAGCAATTTCTTGAGTGATCATCGAATAATGCAAAGTTACAATAAGTGGATTGTATAAATGGAAGCAGTAGTTAAAAACTTTTTTGATGATTACAGTAATTTAAATGTACTGATTATTGATGATAATATTTTAGTGCATGACACCATGAAAAGATCACTTTACGACATGGGTATTCGAGAAGTGCGTTGTGCACAAAACGCTTACTTTGGCATTAAATTGTGTAGTGAAATGAAATTTCACATTATTATTTGCTCATTTAATGTTGAAAGCGATAAAGATGGCTTTCATTTATTAGAAGAACTTAAGTTTAAAGGCTTTGTTACAAAGAGAACGGTTTTAATTTTTCTTAGTACGGAAACAAATGAGTCGTTAGTTAATTCAATTATTGAGCTTCAGCCTGATGATTTTTGGGTGAAACCCCTTCAACCCAAAAGGGTGCAAGATCGCTTACAACAAACTTTAAAAATTAAAAATAAGCTGTTTAATTTATACCAATCTATTGATGAGCGTGAATTTTCAAAGGTTGTTTATTATGCAGATAGGCATTTATTAAATGAAAAATTAAAGCCTTTGCATGCTAATATTTTACGTATGAAAGGTGAGGCTTTATTAAGTTTATTGGAATTTAAAGAAGCGGAAGTATTTTTTAAAGAATTACTCGATACATACAAGTACGCATGGGTATATATTGGCTACGTACAATCTTTGCTCAAACAAGGACGTATTGATGAAATTCATGACATGATAACGTCTTTATCTGAAAAACCCTCTACCCGTTTTGCCACTCACGATATGCTTGCTCAATACCATATTGAACATGAAAAATATGATTTAGCCTATGAAGAAATTAAAAAAGCAACTGAGCTATCACCTAGAAACATTGAACGAAATAAAAAATCGTGGGATTTAGCTAGGCTGAATCATGATCATCATGGTCAATATCAAGCGACTAAAAATATTGCTAAGAATGCCAAAAACTCTATTCATGATTCACCTGTATTATTACTCAATGTTATTCGTGCCGGAATCGATTTAGCTTGTACTATTACCGACGGTAGTTCTGAAAGCTTACTAAAACAATCAGAAAAATATATAAAACAATTAGAACGTGATTATGATGATGCACATTTATTTGCTGAACAGATTACAGTTACCCGAGCGAGAATATTAAATGCTCAAGATGAGTCCGATAAAGCTCTACGTTTAGTTGAAAATAAGGTTTCAATCCGTCCAACTGAGTTAATTGAGGATAACCTTGATAAGGTTAAGGTATATCATGAGCTTGGTATGCGTGAAGAAGCAATGTTGTTACTAGAATCAATAAAAAATCAAATATCGGGAGACTCTTTGACAAGCCAAGTAGTTAATAAATACGTTGAGCAAGAAACACAAGAGCGTTCAGATATTCATTTCACCCCTAAGCAATTACATGATATGGCAGTAGAGCATTTTCAAAAAAAACGTCTTTCTCCAGCATTAGAGGCTGTTATACAAGCTATTCAACTTGCGCCTAATAGTATTAAGTTTTCAATTAGCTTACTGAAAATATTATCTACATTAAAAGAAGCAGATAATCTTGATGAGCAGTATTTAGCACATGCTGATTCGGCTATTAAGTTATTTGATGAAACTAAACTCGATGGCAAAACAGCAGAAACAGTGGAGCAAGTAAAAGCAAACTGGTTAAGTTTTTTTAGAGAAACAGAACAGGAAGCAAAACAAGAATAAAATAGTACTTTGTTACTCGTCTTTTGTTTGGAATAACCAAACTAAACTTCCCTTACCGCGGTTAAATCACGTTTCATTCGAACGAAATTTATACTCGAAAGATCAACAGACCCTAAGCATCTCTGGGTAGGCCTTTTTCAATTGCGCGAATTAAACGACCAGATAATCGTTCATTAACTTCAATAAATGGTATTTCTGTTTGTTGGGTTTGTTGTTTAAGTTGTTGTTGCGATATAGCCCATGTAATGTGTTCTGCCACCATAGTTGAAGAGTCTGAGAGTTTATCTTCAAGTGCGATAATAATATTACTCTGATAGTCAGCATTACCAAGACCTACAGCAATATTTCTTTGCCAGCATTCAAAACCAATTCGTCGAATAGGAGAGCCTTCAGTTTTATTTAAAAATGTGTCCTCATCCCACGCAAATAATTCCAGCAATTCCGTTTTATCTAATTGTTGTCTGGGTTGAAAATCATCTTGCTCAGTTAATTGAGCAAATTTATTCCAAGGACAAATTAGCTGGCAATCATCGCAGCCATAAACCCTATTACCTATTAATGATCTAAACTCCTCAGGAATCGAACCCCGAAGTTCAATAGTTAAATAAGAAATGCACCTACGTGCATCAACTACATAAGGTTCAACAATTGCTTGTGTCGGGCAAATTTTTATACAAGAAACACAACTGCCACATTGGTTTTCACTTTTTGTTGCAATGGGTAATGGGATGTCGACTAATAACTCTCCGAGAAAGAACCATGAACCGGCGTCTTTATTAATCAGTAAAGTATGCTTGCCAACCCAGCCCAACCCGGCCTTTTCAGCGAGTGGACGTTCTAGAATCGGGGCAGAATCAACAAAAGGGCGATAATTAAACTTTTGGCAATATTGCTCAATTTTTTCACCGAGTTGTTTTAAACGTTTCCTCATTAATTTATGATAATCACGTCCAAGTGCATAACGGCTAATATAGGCTTTGTTTTTATCCTTCAATGTTTGAGCAAACTTAGCATCATTAGGTAAATAATCCATTCGAGCGCTAATAACACGAATAGTATCTGGCACGAGTTCATTAGCTCTAGCACGCATTAGACCATGTTTTTTCATGTAGTCCATATCACCGTGATAGTCTTTTTCTAACCATTTTGATAACGCTTTTTCATGTGTAGATAAATCTATATCGCTAAATCCAACTTCAGCAAAGCCAAGTTCTTGACCCCAAGACTTGATTTTTTCAGTTAAATCTTGATAGTTGATAGTAGCAGCAGTCATTAATATCGGGTGTTAAATGTTAGTCAAAAATTTGCAAGAAAGTTTACCACAAAGAGCATATAGCGCGACACAAGTACTCGAAAATGAGATGAAAATTTCATTGAGTCAAGGAATTAAGATGTACGACTTAATGGAGAATGCTGGTTGCTCAGTTTTTAGTTATATTCAGGATTATTATCCAAAACTTTCCAATATGCTGGTGCTGTGCGGGAAAGGTAATAATGGTGGAGATGGTTTTATAGTCGCCCGATTAGCGCAAGAAATGGGGATTAATGTTACTGTTTATTTGTGTACGAAAAGTGAAAGATTAATGGGCGATGCAAAGATAGCATTCAATCTTTTACAAAAAACGAAAGTAACGATTATTTATCACCATGAATGCCAAAATATCTCTTCTTTTTTACAAGACAATGAATATGAAATAATCGTTGATGCGTTATTTGGTATTGGTTTTAAAGGAGATCTATCACTGGATTTTATTGAACTGATTAATGAAGTGAATACTTATGATGCACCGGTGATCAGTGTTGATATTCCATCAGGTGTAGATGCAACAACTGGACATGTTATTACAACAGCTATAATTGCTGATATTACTATTACCTTTATAGTCATTAAACAAGGGTTATTAACAGGACAGTCTGCGAAATATACAGGGGATGTATTTTTAGCGGATTTAACCTTGGGAAATGCTTTTCAACAAGAAATCACTTCGCAAGTTGAAATTCAAGGACAATTAACTGCTCCTAATAAACCCGAAAGAAGTGCTGCCAGCCATAAAGGTAATGTTGGCTTGTTATTAACGATAGGCGGAGATCGAGGAATGCCCGGCGCTATTCGTTTAGCAAGTGAATCGGCTTTACGTTCAGGTGCCTCTTTAGTTGCTGTTTGTTGCCACCCTGAAAATCATTCATTTATTTTAAATGGGCGACCAGAGTTGATGCTAGCAATTCAAAAGGAAGATCAGCTAGTTAATAATCGTTTTTATAATAAAGCTAAAGTATTATTATGCGGTCCTGGACTTGGTCGAAATGCATGGTCTAAAAAATTATTCGACAGTGTAATAACAAGTAAGAAGCCTTGCGTTATTGACGCAGATGCTTTGCATTTACTGGCAACACGGCCGAAAAAACGCGATAATTGGATATTAACACCTCACCCTGGAGAGGCAGCAGAGCTACTAAATTGTACTGTTGCCGATATCGAAAAAGATAGATTTTCAAGTGTCAGGAAAATTGCGCAACAGTATGGTGGAATATGTATTTTAAAAGGTTCAGGAAGCCTAATTTCTGATGGGAAAAGGGTTTGGATAAATACCAGTGGAAATTCAGGAATGGCTACTGGTGGTATGGGTGATGTGTTATCAGGTATAATTGCCGCATTGCTGATGCAATTATCAAACTTTTTTGAAGCTGCTTGTTTAGCTGTATTTTTACATGGCCAAGCTGCAGATATTGTTGCAAAAAATAATGGGAAAATAGGCATGTTGGCTAGTGACCTTTTTCCTGAAATTCAACGACTTATTAATCAAGATGATCTTTAATTTTTATGAGTGAAAATGATATTAATCATAGCTGCACTTTTCAATTACCTAATGAAGAAGCAACAGTTGCAATGGGAAATCGTATTGCATCAATTGTTAAAGGCGAACTTACCCAAGGTATTGTGGTCTATTTAAATGGAGACTTAGGTGCTGGAAAAACTACAATTACTCGTGGCTTTGTTCAAGGTATGGGACATAATGGGCATGTAAAAAGTCCCACTTATACTTTGGTTGAACCATACGATCTAGATGATTGGCGAGTATATCATTTTGATTTATATCGACTTGGTGATCCCGAAGAATTAGAATTTATGGGTATCCGTGATTATTTTAATGATAATTGCTGCTGTTTTATTGAATGGCCAGAAAAAGGCTTCGGACTCTTGGCTAATGCTGATATTACCATTAATATGGCTTATCAAGGGGAGCAGCGTGAAGTTGAATTACAAGCGCATAGTGCTTTGGGAAAAAAATTGTTGATAGCTTTAGATGCCTAAATAAGAGATTACACGAAATGAAGCTAAGCGCGATAAATCGATATTTATTAATGATAATTGTCATCTGCTCTGCAGTGACGAGTAATGTGTCTGCGGCATCTAATAGCATCGATGGTATTCGTGTGTGGCCAGCACCAGAAAATACACGTATCGTTTTTGATTTGAAAAACACACCTGATTACACTTATTTTAGTTTGTCTAACCCTCAACGCTTAGTTATTGATTTTAAATCCACTCAGAATATAGCGGCTCTTAAAGAGCTTGCTAAAAATGATAAACGCATTAAAAAAATTCGCACATCTAAAGCAAAGAATAAAGGCGCTACTCGTTTAGTTTTAGATTTAAGTGAGAAATATAAACTAAATGTTTTTCCTTTAGCGCCAGCTGGTCAATATGGCAATCGACTTGTTATTGATTTATTTGATGAAAATCGAATCACACAAAGTGTACAAACCTCTTACAAGAATGATAAACGAGATATTGTTATTGCTATAGTGGCAGGACATGGTGGTGAAGACCCTGGTTCTATTGGTGCAAAAGGGACTTATGAAAAACATGTTACTTTAAAAATAGCTAAAAAATTGGCCAAGTTGATTGATAAACAAAAAGGCTTGAAAGCGGCGATGATTAGAACAGGTGATTATTATGTTAATCATAACCGCAAAACAACCTTAGCTAGAAAAAGTAAAGCTGATCTGTTGATTTCAATTCATGCTGATGCTTTTACATCATCACAACCCTATGGAGCATCAGTATTAGTTCAGTCTTCACGTCGAGCTAATTCTGAGTTTACTCGTTGGATAGCTAATCGACAGAAAGAGTCTGAGTTGTTAGGTGGGGCTGGTGATACCATCAAAAAAACAAAAGATAAAAATTTAGCTATTACTTTGGCGGACATGAAAAAAGAATATACCATGGCTAGTAGTTATGAATTTGCTGAACATGTAATCAAACAATTAAAAAAAGTAACTAAATTACATAAGAAAAAGCCAGAGGGGTTAAGTCTCGCAGTATTAAAGTCATCAGATATACCATCAGTGTTAATTGAAACAGGTTTCATTTCTAATCATAACGAAGAAAGAAATTTAAATTCTTCGGCACACCAACAAAAGCTTGCGCATGCTATTTTTAAGTCTGTTGATAATTATTTTACTAATAATTCTCCTGATGGAACTTATTATGCTTCTGTAAGCTATAAAAAGCATAAAATTTCGCGTGGTGAGTCTTTATCCGTTGTGGCCCATCGCTATAATGTTTCTATTGGTAAACTCAAATTGGTCAATAATTTAAATTCGAATGTGGTTAAAATTGGTCAGTTGCTGAAAATTCCTCGTGCAGATTAACTCCCCTATAAGCGCTTTTTATGACTATTGAAATTCTTCCTGCTCGTCTTGCCAACCAAATTGCTGCTGGTGAAGTGGTTGAACGTCCTGCTTCTGTTGTTAAAGAGCTTGTTGAAAACAGTTTGGATGCTGGTGCTACCGCAATAAAAATTGATATTGAAAAAGGTGGTGTGAAACGCATTCGCATTAGTGATAACGGTATTGGTATTGTTAAAGACGAATTAACATTAGCGCTAAGTCGACACGCAACGAGTAAAATTAAAAACCTTAACGATCTTGAAGGAATCAACTCCCTTGGTTTTCGAGGGGAAGCACTTGCCAGTATTAGTTCGGTCGCTCGTTTAACATTAACGTCAAAACCTCAAACTCAAGAAAGTGCATGGCAAGCATGCGCACAAGGTCGTGAAATGGAAGTGTCAATAAATCCTGCGGCACATTCAGACGGTACTACGATTGATGTTGTTGATTTATTCTTTAATACCCCAGCACGTAGAAAATTTATGCGTACTGAGAAAACGGAATTTTCACATATTGAAGAAGTGATCAAAAGAATTGCACTGGCTCGTTTTGATGTTGCTTTTGTATTGACGCACAATGGTAAAGTTATTCGCCAATATCGTGTAGCAACCAACGATAATAAAAGAGCAAAAAGAGTTTCGCAAGTATGTGGTCAAGCTTTTATTGATAATGCTATGCAAGTTGATTGTCAGCACGATGGTTTAACATTAACGGGTTGGATAGCAAAGCCAAGTTTTAGTCGTAAACAAAACGATTTGTGCTATAGCTATGTAAATGGTCGAATGATGCGCGATAAACTTATCAATCATGCGATACGACAATCTTATAATGAAATGTTACCACCTGAAACTTACCCTGCTTTTGTCTTATTTTTGACGTTAGATGTTCGCGATGTCGATGTAAATGTACACCCCGCGAAACATGAGGTGCGCTTTCATCAGGGGCGATATGTACATGATTTTATTTATTCTGTTTGTCATCAAGCACTAATTAATACTGCTCCTGTAGAAATGGAGAATAAACATACTCATGATAATATTCTGGCAGACAATGCTAGTGTGACCACTTCACCTGTGGGGTATTCTTTTGATCAACAAGCTAACTCAGTTGAAAAGGCTAGCGAACAAGTTCAAGAATACGTTAAGCCACTAACTTACCTTGATAATATAAATCATCAACAACCTAGGTCTTCATCACAACCTTTATCATCGAATACATATCAAAGAAATAGTAAATTTTCAGCAGAAGCGGGTCAAGCCTATCAAAACTTAATGACGCCTATTACAGCTGATGCAGTTCAAAATAGTGAATTATTGCCAAGCGCTATGCCAAACAATTTATTACTGCAATTTGTTGAACCTTCCTATGCCATTTATGTAGCAGAGCATCAGCCTAGATTAGTGTCATTAATTCAATTAGAAAATAAAATAAATAGGGTGAAAATTTCGCAACAATGGCAACAAGGGCTAACAAGTCAGCCTTTATTGTTGCCGATTAAACTTACTTTATTAAAAGAAGATGTTGATTTTATTGAAGGAAATGCTGAGTTTTTTAATACTTTGGGTATGGTTTCTCAGCGTTTAAGTCAGACATCGGTACAAATTAGGCAGTATCCTGCATTACTTCGTCAACAAGATGTCAGCCAAAGTTTTTCACATTTTTTAAAAGAAATTATCTTTTTAAGCCAGCAAAAGTTATTAACAGTGGATGATTGGCAGCAGGTTTTCACTGAGTTGTTAACAAGTAAACAGTTTGATGAAATTAGAGTGAATGAACTGTATCAACTTTTATCCCAACTCTTCCCTGAAACAATAAACCAAGAGTTGGCCTTGAATTCTAAGGCAATAGACCTTACATCATCGATAGAGCAGTTGAATTAAATAAATATGTCATCTTCAATAAATATCAACAAAGAAGTTAAAGACAAACAGCCACCAGTGATTTGTTTGATGGGGCCGACGGCTTCAGGAAAAACTGCATTGGCATTTGAGCTTGCTGATAATTTACCTTGCGATATTATTAGTGTTGATTCTGCACTTGTTTATCGAGAGATGGATATAGGTACTGCAAAACCAACAAAGGAAGAGTTAGTAAAATATCCACATCGCTTAATTAATATTCGTGATGCGAATGAAAGTTATTCTGCCGCAGAATTTTGCCAAGATGCATTAAAAGAAATTGCCGATATTCGAGCCAAAGGTCGTATACCATTATTGGTCGGTGGCACTATGATGTACTTTAAAAGTTTAATTGAAGGAATTTCACCACTCCCTCAAGCAGATCCAGAAATCAGAAAGTTGATTGAACAGCAAGCCAAAGAAAGCAGTTGGCAAGATTTACACAACGAGTTAGCAGAAATAGATCCACAAGCAGCTGAGCGTATACATCAAAATGATCCTCAGAGAATTACTCGTGCTTTAGAGGTGTACCGTATTACAGGAAACACTTTGTCACAATTAACTGAAATTAAAGGTGATAGACTCTCGGGAGATGTTTTACAATTCGCAATCTCGCCGAAGGATCGAAGTGTATTGCATGAGAGAATTGCTTTACGATTTGAACAAATGATTGCTCAAGGTTTTGATGAAGAAGTCGTTAACCTTATTGAACGTCAAAATTTACATGAAGACTTACCATCAATTCGATGTGTTGGTTATCGTCAAATGTGGCAACATTTACATGGTGAATTTGATCATGATGAAATGGTCTTTAAAGGGATTTGTGCAACAAGACAATTAGCTAAAAGACAGCTGACTTGGCTACGGAATTGGCAAAATTTAGAATGGCTTGATATGGAAAATAAAAATAATTTACAACAAATCTTATCAGCAGTAAGCAAACTTTAAACATTGATGTATAATTAGATTTATTAGATAGTTAATAGATTGACTATTAAACAAAGAATTAAACGATTTACATAATTTCACTAAAAATAAAAAAGGGGCCAAATAATGGCAAAGGGGCAATCTTTACAAGACCCATTTTTGAATGCTTTACGACGTGATCGCATTCCAGTAGCAATCTACTTAGTTAATGGTATTAAATTACAAGGGCAAGTTGAATCATTCGATCAGTTTGTTATTTTATTAAAAAACACTGTTAGTCAGATGGTTTATAAACATGCCATCTCAACTGTTGTACCAGCAAGAGCGGTAAATACAGCACCGCAACCTAATCAAGCTGGCTTTAATCAATCGGATTCTCAAGAGTAATGCATATAACTTGTATTGTTAGGATTTGCTCATTTGTTTGATAGGTACCAAGCAGGTGAGCAGGCGATACTTGTTCATTTAGATTTCCCAGATGAAAATGCTCGTGAAGACTTACAAGAATTTGAAATGCTTGTAAGTTCTGCGGGCATTGATGCGTTGTCAACTATTACAGGGAAGCGAAATACCCCTCATACAAAATTTTTTGTTGGTAGTGGTAAAGCTCAAGAAGTGGCCGATGAAGTAAAGCTTCTCAATGCCAATATCATTTTATTTAATCATAGCTTATCACCTTCGCAAGAAAAAAATATCGAAGCACTATGTGAATGTCGAGTCGTTGATCGTACTACGTTAATTTTAGATATTTTTGCTCAACGAGCACGTACTCATGAAGGTAAACTACAGGTCGAGTTGGCACAACTTCGCCATATGAGTACTCGACTAATAAGAGGTTGGACTCATTTAGAAAGACAAAAGGGTGGTATTGGCCTTCGTGGGCCTGGTGAAACTCAATTAGAGACCGATCGGCGTTTATTACGTGAGCGAATGGTGAATATTCGTAAACGTTTAGAAAAAGTTGAAAAACAAAGACAACAAGGAAGGCGAGCTAGAGAAAGGGCTGAGTTACCTACTATTTCTTTAGTTGGTTATACCAATGCAGGAAAATCAACATTATTTAATCGAATTACTGATGCAAAAGTTTATGCGGCGGATCAGTTGTTTGCAACACTTGATCCTACATTAAGGCGTATAGAAGTTGAGGATGTTGGCCGAGCTATTTTAGCTGATACTGTT
>JAGSHH010000038.1 GCA_023954655.1 Colwelliaceae bacterium | reverse complement strand
GGGAAACTATAATGATTATACAATGATGTCACCACAATCAGGTGATGCCGTTGGTGGTGTTTGTCACGCTCAAGGCTGTAATAGTGATCTGCCTGCTGCTTGGTTGCCTTACTTTTTAGTTGAAAATGTGGCTGAATCTGTTGAGCAAGTTCTTGCTAACGGTGGAGAAATGGTTACTAAAATAAAGTCAATGGGTGATGATAAGTATGCGGTTATCAAAGATCCTGCTGGTGCAGTTTGTGCAATTTACCAAAAAGGGTAAGATAGTATTTTTATTATCATTATTTGTACAATATAGGCAATTATGAAATCTCTTTTAAACGTTAAATCATTTCGTTCAGCAGCGACTGAAATTTTATCTATTGTGATAGGTGTTTTACTTGCTTTAGCGGTGAATGAGTGGAATGAAAATCGTGTTCAAACAGATAGAGCTAACGAAGCGATTAAAAACATTAACCAAGAAATTGAATCCAATATTGCCTTACTTAAAATAGTTCATGCCAATAATACCAAGGTCTTGAAGTTGATTGATGATAGCGTGATTGGTGAAGGAGAGGAGCTAACTGAAAAGCAACAAAACTTCATTCCGGGATTACAAATTCAAGATACAGCTTGGAAAACATTATTATCGACAGGTGTTTCTGAATATATCTCTTTTTCTGAGCTTTATAAGATATCTGCAATTTATTCAGTTCAAGATATATATAAAAAATTAGGGTTTCAGTTGGTAGAAACGATGATGAGTAATCAAGCATTAATACAAACCTTAGCCCCAGAGAAAGAAACCGAAACTAGAAGTGACTTATATTTAGATAATATGAAACTGATTGTTGAGGTAGAAAAGGGGCTATTAAATCTTTATCAACAAAATGCCAAATCAAAAGATTAAACTTTATTTTAGTATTACTGGATAAGCTTTATTTTTGATATGTTTGGCTGATGAACAAAGGAATCTAAACTTTCAGCCAATTGCTCTGTTTCAGCTAAAACCGTTCGCCAATATTTAATACGGGTAGTTGCGTCCATTTCTGTAAAATCCTTTCTATCCGGGATTTTTTTATAAGGTAATGAAGCAATAAACTTCTCTGATGGCACTAACATGACCACATCTTGATAGTGTTTAGCTTGTACAGTTCGGGATAAGTTTTTATCAAACCAACCTGCTTTAGGCTGAGTATTAAAGTGAGGGTATAGTATTAAACCGTCATTATTTTCAATATTAACATCAAAATGATAATCAATAATTCCACCGTCTCTGTACATTCCTTCTGGTGAATCGGTAATGTTTTGAACTCCTTGCATTACCATTGGAATAGACCCAGATGCCAGTAATGCCTCTTTTAAATTTTTGGCTGACAAAGGCTGATAAAATGTATCGAATTGACAATGATCTGATATTTTAATTTTACTGTTTGGATGATGATAAACATATCTTTGATATTGATGTTTTAATAGATTTCTATCTATTCTGTTTAATATAATGCTGCTTATTAACCCTAAAAACTGTAACGGTTTATTTTCGAAACTTGTTAGTCCGTGACATTTTGCGACGATAAAATGGGCTTTAAATATAACGTTGTTAATAATTTCATTTACACCATCTTTTCCGTAAACCGCGTCGAGTAGTTCCTTTGCTTTATCAGTAATCTCTTGGGCATCTGCTTTTTCTGAATATACAGTTTCACTATATATGGTTGCTAACCTAGTGATTGCTTTAACAGGGTCTTTTTGAGTTAGTGCACCAAAACGAAATGCGCCAGCTGAAGAGCCAATTAAATTTAAGGGGGTGTTTCTATCTTTAAAAAAATCACCAAATAAATACTTATCAAGGCCAAAAAGCGTAAACCATTTAGGCCCGCCAGAGGCACCTAACATTGAAGTGAATAACTCTTGTTTAAAGCCGTTGTCTGTTATTTTTGTAAGTGCTGATGAACCAGCATAAATATCAAGCATAATTATTGATAATGACTCTTTCTATATAGTTTTATTATTAGTTAAATTAGGTGTTTATAAATTCGACCAACGATAATGACTTTGGTTATTGGGAACAAAAAGTGTTTGGTATAAGTTTGTCGCGTAATCGTCTGTCATTCCGGCAACATAGTCGGCAATCACTCTATAACAATTTGTTCCGTCAGCTTTAGCTTGCAGCCAACGTTGCTTTGCATTACTTGGCAGTAAACGTTCAGGATCGGAAGCTAGAGCTTCAAATAATTCCATCACCACTTGTTGACCTCGGTATTCAATTTGCTGGATAGATGTTTGTTTAATAACAAATCGATAAACAAAATCCTTAAAAATTTGTAAGGCTTGATTGGCAATTTCAGGATGTTTAGCATTGTATCTTAATAAAGGTTCGACAAAATCAACTTCACCGTTATTTAAATCCAGTAAAATAATTTCTGTAATTAAATAATTAACGAGTCCACCAATAGCTTCTTTTTGCTGGTGATGTTGCTGGCTAAATAAATGCTCTGTTAAGGTGATACTAATTTCACTTAACCATTCATCGTTAAGTTCTTTTAATTTATTAACAACATGTTCTTCAAAGTCATTTTTATTTACCACTCCTGTGACAATTGCATCTTCTAAGTCATGAATACCATAAGCAATATCATCAGCTAGTTCCATCATGGAACAATCAAGTGATTTAAATTTAGTTTTACTATGGTTATTTTTCTTTGGTTTTATTTGCTGGAATAGTGCTTTATCTTGATTGGTCAATGGTGAAAGTACCCAGTCTAAACTTACTTGATCGTCAAGATATAAACCTTTTGGTGGATGCCAATCATCGGCCTTTAATTGACGATGTGAGGGCAGTGTTTCTAGTGGTGTTGATGAGGATAATGAATTGAGAGTCTGCGGATATTTCATTAAACCTAACAAGGTTCTACGAGTTAAGTTCATGCCATAGTTCTCACTAAATGGCTCTAATTTGGAGACAATACGAAATGTTTGTCCATTTCCTTCAAACCCACCATGTTCACGCATCATATAATGTAAAGCTACTTCACCACCATGACCAAAAGGAGGATGCCCTATATCATGTGCTAGGCAAATAGCTTCAATCAAAGTATCGTCTTCAGGAAATAGTTGAGCAGCTAGTTCAGGGTATTTTTGCCGTAACTGTGCACTGATTCCTGATCCTATCTGAGCTGCCTCTAAGGAGTGGGTTAAACGGGTACGATAAAAATCACTTTGACCACTCCCCATAACTTGCGTTTTGGACTGCAATCGACGAAAGGCTGCAGAATGTAATATTCGAGCTCTGTCTCGCTGAAATTGACTACGGTGGTCTTGTCGACGTTTTGCAACTTTTGTAAATTGTCTATCTAACCAAATTTCATTCATATCAGACCTAATACTTTATAAAAATGCATGCTAAACTTTATGATAGTTATGACATGTTGCTTTATTTATCTATAAAGTTAACATTTAAAGAATTTTAATGTTAGTAACATACTATATATTATTGAAAATAATAGGAAAGCAAAGGATGCCGATACGAATCTTAAATAAGATTTTTTATGGATTTATTATTTTATCATCACAACTAGTTTGTGCTGAACAACGTGTTGTAAGTAAAAGTAATATTGAACTAATTACGGGATTAGCTAAACCACCCTTTATTTTAGAAGAAAAAGGTAAAGGATTACAATTAGATATAATTCGTGAAGCACTTTCCATGGATAATGTTGAGGTGAATTTCGTTCATATGCCACTAGGACGCAACCTTACTGGATTTCGCCGAATAAATGCAGATGGTATTATTACGTTACCGCATGATTACGAACATCCTTCTTTGTTTATGTCTAAGCCGTATATTACTTATCAAAATGTAGCTATTAGTTTAGTTGAGAACCATTTTGACATAGAGAGCATTTCAGATATTTCAGATAAAAGTATAATTGCTTTTCAAAATGCTAAAAAATTTCTTGGTGATGAATATGAACTTGCAGTTGATCACTCGATGGATTATCGAGAAGTACCTGATCAAATAAAGCAAATTGAATTATTATTTTTAAGACGTGCAGAAGTTATTGTTCTTGATATAAACATTTTTAAATATTTTATTAAAAATAATAAAGATGGCATATTTAATAAACCATTTTCTGTTCATTATATTTTTAATGAACGTCCTTATTCTATTGGTTTTAAATCTGAAAGTATTAGAGATATTTTTGATACGGGTGTACAAGCTATGAAAGAGAATGGTAGTTATCAATTGGTGCTCGATAACTACTTATATTAATTCTTTGATTATAAAGTGGTTATTTGTTGGCGATAAAAATTGCCCTTTTGGGGGCAGGATAACCTTCAATAGTTTTTGAGTTATCGTTAGGATCAAGAAAATCTTCGAGAGACTCTGTATCTATCCACTGTGTTTTACGTTGTTCACCAAGTGCTGTTACGTCAGTATTTACCACACGTATATTTTTGAAGCCGCAACGTTCTAACCACCCACACATTGCTTCACAACTTGGAAGAAACCAAACATTGCGCATTTTTGCATATCGATCACCCGGTACTAGCACAGTATTTTCATCACCATCAACTACCAAGGTTTCTAAAATTAATTCTCCACCTTTTACCAGTTGTGCTTTTAGCTGATATAAAAAATCAATAGGTGATCGGCGATGATATAGAACTCCCATAGAAAAAACGCTATCAAACGCGTTTAATTCAGGTAACTGTTCAACACCTAAAGGTAACAAATTGACTTTATTGTCATTCACAAAGTGTTGAATAGCATTAAATTGAGTATAAAATAACTGAGTAGGGTCAATGCCAACGACAAATTTTGCACCTTCTCCTCTCATTCTCCATAAGTGATAACCACTGCCACAACCAATGTCTAAGACATATTTATTTTTTAAAGAGCTAATGTGAGGAAGTAATCGATCCCATTTAAAATCTGAACGCCATTCAGTATCAATATGCAGCCCATGAATGTGATAAGGGCCTTTTCGCCAAGGTTTGAATTTTTTTAAAAGGTTTTCTAACCGTTTATATTCGCCGTCAGTAATATCACTTTTATTACCAACAATTACGCCTTCATTTAAATTAACATGCGAAGGGGTTGTTTCAGGCAAGGCATCAAGTGTTTTTTGCCATTGAGCAAATTCACCATGTAACTCTTGCTTTTTCCATTGTGTTAACTGAGCTGGCAAAGAGTCCAACCAGTGACTTAAACGATTTTGCGCTATTTCTTGATAAAACTTATTAAAATTCATTTAATAAACAACTTATTTAATGGCAATTAGAGAGTAGAAATTAAAACATTGAAACCAAGGGGTAATGTGACTGAACCCTGCATTTTTTAAACGTTCAACCTGAATTGAAACACTGTCTGTGAGCATCACTTTTTCTAATGCAGTACGCTTTTGAGCAATTTCTAAATCACTATAGCCGTTAGAGCGTTTAAAATCATGATGTAAATCAACTAGTAAGTTTTGACATACGTCATCATCAGTTGATAGTTTTTCAGATAAAACTAACAACCCACCTGTTTGTAAACCATCTGCAATATTCTCTATAACTTGTGATCGTTGAGTGGGTTCAATAAATTGTAATGTAAAATTTAATACAACCATTGATGCATTATTGATGGGGAAATCTACAATATTTCCCTCTAAAATATCTACAGGTGTGTCACCTTTAAAAGCATTAATGTGCATTTTGCAGCGTTCTATCATTGCAGGCGAATTATCGACACCAATAATCTTACAGTTTTTTGCCGTTATTCCCTTCCTCATAGCCAGAGTGGCAGCACCTAGAGAACAGCCTAAATCATAAATGTTGCTATCATTGGAAACATATTGCTGACTCAATCTAGAAATCGTTTCTATAATAGTATTATAGCCAGGTACAGAGCGAGAAATCATATCAGGAAATACTTCTACAACTTGCGCGTCAAAAGCAAAGTCTTTTACTTTACTTTGCTTAGAAGAAAAAATTAAATCGGTTTCTGAACGAGACATAGAATAAAATCATTGTGTAATAGTGCCAACTATTGGTATTTTAACTGAAAAAGGATGATCAATAAAATGGATATATTAGCTTAGGTGCAATAATAATTATTATAATAAATAATGAATGCGATTTTATAGGGGAATAATTTGAAGAATTTGTTTGCTAAGTTTTTAACTATTTTTATCTTTACCTCTTGTTGTAATGTTTTAGCTCAAACTAAAGATTACCAATATTCAAATCAACCTATAACTATCGCAATAAACAAAACGTCATATCCATATCATTATCAAGATGAAAAAGGTCAAGCCGCAGGAGTAATGATTGACTTATGGCGCCTTTGGGCTAATAAGCAAGGCATTGAAGTTGAATTTATTTTTAAAAATTGGTCTCAAACTCTGTCATTAGTCAGTGAGCATGAAATTGACATTCATGCTGGCATGGTAAAAACAGAGGATAGACAGCAGGATTTTTCATTTACCTCACCATTTTTTAAACAAACTAGTCATATATATTTACAACTTAATTATTCTCATATTGAAAACATCAGTCAATTACAGCCCTTGACCATAGGTGTTGTAGAAGGCTCTAGCCATATAGAGAAAATCAATAATTTAAACCCTCATTTGACCTTAAGATTGTATAAGGATATGTTCGCACTCTTTGATGGAGCATTAAATGGTGAGGTAGCGGCATTTAGCCATATTGATGAAACTTCTCGTAACTACCCACGACGTCAAGAGTTACTTGTTCAATTCCCTCCCTACAATCGATTGTTTTTAAGGCAAAATGACTATGTTTCTGCTGTAGCAAAAGATAACGATCAATTATTACAATTTATCGAAGAAGGCTTGTCAAAAATTTCGCATGCAGAAAAATCTAAAATTGAAAAGAAATGGTTAGGTTTCGATCAGCATTCAGATAAGTTGAGACTTGGATTTACACCAAACTTACTGCCTTATATGGGAGTTTCTGCAACAGGTAAAGCTCAAGGGTTATTTGTCGATATTTGGCGTTTGTGGTCGAAACGGACAGGTCTAGATGTAGAGTTTGTTCCTGAAAAAATGTCAGATGTTGAAGAGCTAATTAAAGAAGGTGCGCTTGATGCTCATATTTCTTACCCGAACAGTAATCTTTCAATAGAAGAGATTACACGAGCGACTGAAGTTTATGCGGTCCCTTCTAATGTCTATATTTCTGTAGATACACCTGATGTTCGTCAGTTATCTCAACTTAGCGGTAAAAGAATGGGAGTTTTTACAACTGCTCCATATAAAGAGCAAATTATCAATGATTATCCACAGATAGATTTAAAAGAGTTTAACAATTATCAAGAGGTCCTAAAAGCGATTGAAAATAAAGAAATTGATGCTTTTGTCGGAGCTGTTGAAACAACAGTTGCTCAACTTATAAAAGCAGATTTGAATTCAGAATTTTATAGCTTAGAAAATAGTCCATTTAGAACAAAAATTTATGCATTGACCCAAAAGAAAAATACTCGATTAGTTGAAATCATTAAGGAAGGCTTTGATATGCTTCCGCTTGATGAATTACTTAAACTTGAAAAACGTTGGTTATTACCAGGTGAAGATGGATATTATAAATTAAAGGCTTTAAAAGTTGAGTTATCAAGTAAAGAAAATGCGTTTTTACAAAACCATTCAACTATAAAAGTCGGGGTCAATCAGAGTTGGCGTCCGGTAGAGTTTATGGATGAAAATGGTTTTTTACAGGGGATTAACTCGGATATTAATAACCTAGTTATGCAACGCACAGGGCTGAATTTCTCTTATCATTATTATGATAATTGGAATGAAATGTTTCAAGGCTTGTTAAATAAAGAAATTGACATTTTAGGTAGTACAACTCAGACAATGGAACGCCAAAAATCTCTTTTATTTACTGATTCGTATTGGGATATGCCATGGGTTGTTATTCATCAACGACAAAATGGTAAACAATTAAAAATAAAAGATTTTTATGGTAAAGAATTAGCAATAGTAAAAGGCTATCATTTGGCAGAAACTATTATTCAAAAACACCCAAGTATCATTCTTAAAATAGTTAATAGTCATGAAGAAGGAGTGCAAGCAGTTCAACAAGGCTTGGTAGAAGGGCTCATTGAAAATATAGCATCGGCTTCTGAATTAATACGTCGAGAGAGTTTAATTACTTTATATATGTCAGTTGTTGATGAATTTAATATTGATAAAAATAGTTATGCCATTCGTAAAGATTGGCCACAATTGAAAAGTATTATTGACAAAGCATTAATGACTATTTCAGAAAATGAAAAGCAAGTGATTTATGAAAAATGGTTTGGTATTAACATTGAAACAGGTTTTGATAAGGATGTTGTTTTAAGGTTATCTGCACAAATAGGCGTAATTATCATAGCCATTATTATTATCATTATTATATGGAATAGAAGGTTATACGTTGAAATTCAAACAAGAAAATCCCTTGAAGTAAAAATGAAGCATATGGCTACGCATGATGAGTTAACAGGCCTTGCCAATAGGGTTTTATTAAAAGATAGAATTAACACTGCAATTAGTTTTCATCAACGCCAATCGCTACAAATGGCGGTATTGTTTATAGATCTTGATGGCTTTAAGACGATTAATGACACCTATGGTCATGATGTTGGTGATGAATTATTAATTCAAGTAGCTGATAAATTGTCTGGATGCGTTCGTAAATCAGATACTATTGTACGATTTGGCGGTGATGAATTTGTTTTGCTACTTACTGGTCTTCATAATCGTGAGGAAGCCGCCTTTATTGCTGAAAAAGTGTTAAAGCTTGTTCAACAGCCTTTCCATTTATCATTAGTTGAAGCCAATATTGGCTGTAGTATAGGGATTTCTATGTATCCTGATGATGGTAAAACTGATACCGATTTATTAAAAGAAGCGGATCGACTGATGTATAAGGTAAAAGCTGCAGGAAAAAACCATTACGTTTTTAACTCTTAATCAATTTATATTCTCGTTATGATTACAGGTGACATTAAGCTTGATTGCTTTATAATGTCGGCAAATTTTTATCCTAATAGTATTGGCGCTATTTTTACGATTAAGAATAGTCGCTTAATTCTCGAGTTATCAAGGCAAAATTAGTATGCGTACGCTTTATTGTGGTGAGGTTAATGAATCTCATATTGGTCAAGAAATAACATTATGTGGTTGGGTCAACAAACGTCGTGATTTAGGCGCGGTTATATTCTTAGATTTACGAGACCGAGAAGGCTTGGTTCAAGTAGTCTATGATCCAGATTTACCTGAAGTGATTAAAAAAGCGAATACGTTACGCAATGAGTTTTGTGTACAAATTAAAGGTAAAGTGCGTGCTCGCCCTGAAGGGCAGGTAAACAAAGATATGAAAACAGGCGCGATTGAAGTGCTTGGTCTAGAGCTTACTATCTTAAATAAGTCTGCACCATTACCGCTTGATTCTAATCAGAATAACTCTGAAGAACAGCGTTTAAAGTATCGTTACTTAGATTTACGACGTGCTGAAATGACTGAGCGTATGCGTTTTCGTGCTAAAGTTACTTCTGCGGTTCGTTCATCTCTTGAATCTCAAGGGTTTCTTGATATTGAAACACCTATCCTTACAGCTGCTACACCTGAAGGTGCTCGTGATTATTTAGTACCAAGTCGAACGCATAAAGGCCAGTTTTTTGCTTTGCCGCAATCACCACAATTATTTAAACAATTGTTGATGATGTCGGGAATGGAGCGCTACTACCAAATCGTGAAATGTTTCCGCGATGAAGATTTACGTGCTGATAGACAACCAGAATTTACGCAAATAGATATTGAAACGTCATTTATGTCATCAGATCAAGTGATGGAAGTGACAGAAACAATGATCCGTGAATTGTTTCAAACCATGTTGAATGTTGATTTGGGCGAATTTCCTCGTATGCCTTATTCAGAAGCTATGACACGTTTTGGTTCTGATAAACCTGATTTACGAAACCCATTAGAAATCGTTGACGTTGCTGACATTTTAAAAGACGTTGAATTTAAAGTTTTCTCTGGCCCAGCTAATGATGAAAAAGGCCGTGTAGCCGTTATTTGTGTTCCTCAAGGAGCATCTAAATTTTCACGTAAAGGTCTTGATGAATTAACTAAGTATGTTGGCATTTACGGTGCTAAAGGTATGCCTTGGTTAAAAGTGAATGATCGTGAAGCAGGCCTTGAAGGTTTACAATCGCCAATTCTAAAATTCTTAACTGAAGATTCGGTAAATGCACTTTTAGACCGTGCTAATGCTAAAACGGGCGATATTATATTCTTTGGTTCAGACAATTATAATGTTGTTACTGAATCTCTGGGCGCTTTACGCCTTAAATTGGGTGAAGACTTAGATTTACTTCAAGGCGACTGGAAACCATTGTGGGTTGTTGATTTCCCAATGTTTGAAGAAGTTGACGGCCATATGCATGCTATTCATCACCCATTTACAGCACCAACTAACTTAACCGCTGAAGAATTAGAAGCTAACCCTGTAGGAGCATTATCTGATGCTTATGACATGGTATTAAATGGCTGTGAACTTGGTGGTGGCTCTGTACGTATTCATAATCAAGATATGCAAGCGGCTGTTTTTAGAATATTAGGTATCAGCGATGAAGAAGCACAAGAAAAATTTGGTTTCTTACTTGAAGCATTACAATATGGTGCTCCACCTCATGCTGGTCTAGCATTTGGCTTAGATCGACTTGTAATGTTAATGACAGGTGCAAGTTCAATTCGTGATGTTATGGCATTTCCGAAAACTACAACGGCGGCATGCCCATTAACAAATGCTCCTGGTAATGCAAACCCTGAGCAATTGAAAGAGTTGGGTGTAGCTTGTTTACCTAAAGAAGAAAAAGAATCTTAAACTAGTAATATAAAGTCGATTGATTCACTATAAAGCAGCTATTATTAGCTGCTTTTTTATTGATGAAAACAAAAGGAAAAAAAATTGCCGATCATTTTAGGTATTGACCCTGGCTCGCGTATTACCGGTTACGGAGTTATTAAAAAAGAAGGTCGTATACTTTCTTATTTAGGTAGTGGTTGCATCAAAGCTTTTTCAACTAAAAAAGAAGATGCTGATGAAGACTTTAGTCAGCGATTGCAAACTATTTTTGCTGGTGTTTCTGAATTGATCATTCAATTTAAACCTGAACTTTTTGCTATCGAGCAAGTATTCATGGGCGTAAATCCGGGTGGTGCATTAAAGTTAGGGCAAGCGCGTGGTGCTGCAATCGTCGCGGCAACAAATAATGATTTACCCGTGGCGGAATATTCGGCACGTCAAATTAAACAATCAGTTGTTGGAACAGGAGCGGCTGATAAAACTCAAGTGCAACATATGGTGAAATCTATTTTAAAATTACCAGGAACACCTCAAGCTGATGCTGCAGATGCACTAGCTGTTGCTTTGTGTCACGCACATAGTCAAGACTCTTTAGATAAAATGGCAGGTAAAGTAAATAAAGTGGTCAGAGGGCGTTTACGATAATTATTTATGAGTTCTTATAGATATACTTTACTGTATAAATATATAGTGTTATTGTTTCGGAAAATATATTTATTCATAAAGGTTAAGATGTGATTGGTCGTTTACGCGGTATTTTGATAGAAAAAATTGCCCCTGAAATTTTAATTGAGTGTAATGGCATTGGTTATGAAGTAACTATGCCTATGACCAGTATTTATGCCCTGCCTGAAATCAATGAAGAAGCCATTATTTACACTCATTTTGTCGTACGTGAAGACGCCCAACTACTTTACGGTTTCGCCAACAAAGTTGAACGTAAATTATTTCGGTTAGTGATAAAAGTAAATGGTGTTGGGCCTAAACTTGGTTTAGCAATTTTATCGAGTATGTCGGCTGATCAATTTGTAAGTTGTGTAACGCATGATGACTTAGCTACAATTGTAAAAATACCAGGGGTAGGAAAAAAGACTGCTGAACGTTTACTCATTGAAATGCGAGATCGCCTGAAAGATTGGCAAGCCGGGGGAGATTCTTCTGCTGATGTGTTCTCTTTAAATGTTCAACAATCTGATACATACGTTAACAATGCTAAAGGTGATGCAACAAACGCTTTAGTTTCCCTTGGTTATAACCAAGCACAAGCCGATAAAGCCATTAAAGCTATTTTTCAAGCAGAAATGACTAGCGAAGATTTGATAAGAGACGCTTTAAAAGCAATGTTGTAAAAAGTATTCAATATCATTTTTAAAAATGAATAAAATAAATGCAAAGAGAATGTAAATGATTGAAGCGGATCGACTTATAGAACCTGTAGCAACTATAGAAGATGAGAGCGTTGACCGCGCTATTCGTCCAAAATTATTGGCTGATTATACTGGACAAGATCACGTTAAAGCACAAATGGAAATTTTCATTGAAGCTGCGAAAAAAAGAAAAGAACCACTTGATCATCTTTTAATTTTTGGCCCTCCAGGCTTAGGTAAAACAACCTTGGCAAATATAGTGGCTAATGAAATGGGGGTTAATATTCGAACCACTTCAGGTCCTGTTCTTGAAAAAGCTGGTGATTTAGCAGCGCTATTAACGAACTTAGAAGAAAATGATGTTTTATTTATTGATGAAATACATCGTTTAAGCCCTGTTGTTGAAGAAGTCTTATACCCTGCGATGGAAGATTATCAACTTGATATTATGATCGGTGAAGGGCCAGCTGCTCGCTCAATTAAGCTTGATTTACCTGCATTTACCTTGATTGGTGCTACTACGCGTGCAGGAGCATTAACTTCTCCTCTTAGAGATCGTTTTGGCATAGTCCAACGTTTAGAATTTTATAATACGAAAGATTTAACTGAAATTGTTAAACGATCAGCACATTTTCTAAATCTTAATATGGATGAACAAGGTGCATTTGAGGTTGCAACACGCTCAAGAGGCACACCTAGAATTGCTAATCGTTTATTGCGTCGAGTACGTGATTACGCTGATGTTAAAACTGATGGAAAAGTAAATCAAGACACTGCAAGTCAAGCGCTTAATATGCTTGAGGTTGATAGTAAAGGCTTCGATATCATGGATAGAAAGTTGCTTTTGGCTATTATTGAAAAATTTAGTGGAGGTCCTGTAGGGTTAGATAATGTTGCCGCTGCTATTGGTGAAGAACGTGAGACGATAGAAGATGTTCTTGAACCATTTTTAATACAACAAGGGTATTTACAACGTACTCCAAGGGGGCGAATTGTGACCGATAAAGCCTATCAGCATTTTTCAATAATCAAACCACAATCTCTTTAATTGATTGCTCTCCTAATAAAACGCTATAAATTTTTTTTTAAAACTTAGTAATCAATTAAATTCAAAACAAAAAAAAGCCCGCTTAAAATAAGCGGGCCAACTTAAATATCAAGTTGCTAGAAGGAATATGTGTTCCAGAAAACATGTAAAGGAGAATAAATAAATTATCTATTCAAAAAATCTGGCTAATGATAAACCCTTAGGGGGAAGGTATTTATCAATGCGCTAGCTCAGAAAACAAGTTCATTCTATTAAAACAATCCCGTTACTACAAACGAATTAAATTTATCATTCGCATTAGAAAAACTAATGATTAATTGTTTTTTGTTTGGTAGTAAATTTTTCCTTTTCTTTTCTTAATTTTAATGTGCGAAAATTTATTCGCATTTTCTTACATTCTCTTGCTTTAAACACTTGTTTGCTTAGGTGTTATTCTATTACTATAGGGGTTCAAAATTTTCTTATTAGAACCCATACATAAATTCATGCAAACCGTTAGTGATACATTTCAAATCCGTGTTTATTATGAAGATACTGATGCAGGCGGTATTGTTTACTATGCTAATTACCTAAAGTTTTGTGAACGAGCACGTACTGAGTGGTTAAGAAAGCTAGAAATTAATCAATCCTTTTTTTTAGAACAAAACTGTGGTTTTGTGGTCAGAAAGGTTGAAATGGATAACATAGCTTCCGCAAAGCTCGATGATTTACTGACAGTAACGTCAACAATTAGTGAAATAAAACGCGCTAGTGTCCGATTTACTCAAAAAATCACTAATGAGCAACAAGTCTGCTTATGTAAAGTAGAGGTTGTTGTCGCTTATGTTAATTTATTACTTAGTAAACCTTGTGCCATACCAAACACAATATTAGGAGCGTTAAAAGGTGTCAGCTGAACTTTCTTTTTTTGATTTATTTTTACAAGCTAGCTTATTAGTTAAAGCTGTGATGTTAACTTTACTGGCTTTTTCTATTGCCTGTTGGGCAATGATTTTTCAACGCAGAAAAATATTACGAGCAGCGAGAGAACAACTTCAAAGTTTTGAAGATAAATTTTGGAGTGGTGCTGATCTTAGTAAACTTTATAGTGAGGTATCTGCAAGAACACATATTCAAGGGATTGAGAGCTTATTCGTTGCAGGGTTTAAAGAGTTTGCCAAGTTAAGGAAAAGCCACATTAGTACGCCTCAAGTTATTGTTGATGGTACTCACCGCGCTATGCGAGTTGCTTTATCTAGAGAAGTTGATGAGTTAGAAACGCACTTACCTTTTATGGCTACAGTTGGTTCAATTAGTCCTTATATTGGATTATTTGGTACTGTTTGGGGGATCATGAATTCGTTTATTGCTATAGGCGCACAAGAACAAGCAACCTTAGCACAAGTTGCGCCTGGTATAGCTGAAGCGCTTATTGCAACAGCGATGGGATTATTTGCAGCAATTCCAGCTGTTATGGCATACAACCGCTTTACTCATCATGTTGAGAAATTAGAAAATAGTTACGGTAACTTTATGGAAGAATTTTCTAGTATTTTACAACGTCAAACAACGAGTGATTCATAAAGTTAAGTAGGGCAAGTTATGTACAATCGTGTAAGACGTCGTAAAGTCGCAGAAATCAACGTAGTGCCATACATCGATGTTATGTTGGTCTTACTTATTATTTTCATGGTGACAGCACCTTTAATTACTCAAGGCGTTAAGGTAGAACTACCAAAAGCTGATGCTGAGCCTTTGAGTAAAGACAGTAAAACGCCACTAGTTGCTTCTGTTGATGCCGATGGTCAATATTATTTAGCTGTTGGTACAAGTAAAAATGAGCCAATGTCAGCAGAAGAGGTCGCAACACTAGTTGCGGCTCATTTGAAAGTCGAACCAGAAACCCCTGTGGTAGTTAATGGTGATGGTGCGGTTTCGTATGACGCCGTGATTCAATTAATGGTTTTATTACAACAAAAAGCAGGTGTTCCATCTGTTGGTTTAATGACTGACTCATTGGAGAAATAAGTAAGTGGATCGTAAGCTGTTAAATGCTATTTCATTAAGTTTAGCTTTACATACTTCATTAGTCTTAGTGCTAGTGTTAGGTGATTTTTCAGCTCATCCTCCAAAACCTACCCCTATGGCTGTTCAGGTTAAGCCTATTCAAGCTGTTGCAGTTGATCGAAGTAAAATTGAAGCACAAGTTAATAAACTTAAAAAGAAAAAAGCCGATGATGCCAAACGTTTAAAAGCACTAGAAGATCAAGCTTCCGCCGCTAAACGAAAACGTATAAAAGAAGAAGCTCGCATAAAGAACTTAGAAAAACAACGGAAGAAGAAAGAGCGAGAGAAAAAAGCAGCTGATGCAGCAGCTAAAAAAGCGACAGCAAAAGCTAATGCAGCTGAAAAATTACGAAAAAAGAAAGAACAAGAAAAAAAACGTGCTGACAAAGCGGCTGCAGATGCTAAAGCTAAACGATTAAAAGAAGAAAAAGCAGCTAAAGAAGCCGAAAAACGTCGTAAAAAGAAAGCAGAAGAAAAAAAGCGTAAAGAGCGAGAAGCTAAAGAAAGAGCTGTTCAAGAACAAGCATTAGCGAATCAAATGGCAGAAGAAATGGCAACTCGTCAAAAAGCGAGACAACAACAAATGATGACTGAAGTTGGCCGTTATACTGCTTTGATCACTCGTGCTATACAAAGTAACTTAATTACAGATAAAGCAAGCATGGAAAATAAATCATGCAAATTAACTATAAAATTGGCTCCATCTGGTTTCGTTATTAATGTAATATCTGGTAACGGAAATAGAATTGTGTGTGATGCAGCAAGTAAAGCTGTATATAAAGCCGGGAAACTTCCAGTATCAAAAGATCCGGAAGTATTTGAAAAGATGCGTACAATCAGTTTAACTGTAGTACCTGAATTTTAATCAATAAAAGTAGAATTTAACCTTACCCTTATGATGAAAATTAAATTAGTTTTAGCTTTTTGTTTATCACTGTTAACTCACCAAGCATTTGCAACTCTAGAGATTGTTATTACCGAAGGTATTGACGGTGCTCGACCAATTGCGATACTTCCTTTTAAATGGAATGGAAATAGTGACTTACCTGAAAATATTTCGAATGTTGTAAGTGAAGACCTTCTTCGAAGTGGCAAGTTTAGTCCTATTAATGAATTAAGTTTTCCACAACGTCCACAAAGTGACAGTGAAGTTGATTACGCTGCATGGGCAGCTAAAGGAGTGGAACATATTGTTATTGGGCAAGTTGCTCAAGTTTCACTTGGAAGGTATAAAGTTAGCTATCAATTAATTGACGTAATTCGAGGTCAAATAACAGGCGGACAAACTCAAATGTTGAGTAATGGTCAGTTAGTTAAAACTTCTGATCATATTCTTAATGAAAGCAGTGTTGAAATTAGTAGTGATCAATTTAGAAGATATGGCCATCGTATTAGTGATGAGATATATAGCAAGCTAACAGGTACGCGTGGAGCATTTTTAACAAAAATCGCTTATGTTATTGTTCGAGATCAAGGTAATTACCCATATCAGCTTGTCATTGCTGACTATGATGGTTATAACGAACATGTATTGTTGAGCTCTAAAGAACCTTTGATGTCGCCAGCTTGGGACCCTACAGGAAATAAGCTAGCTTATGCTTCATTTGAAAATCATCAACAACAACTTTATGTGATTGATATTTATTCTGGTAAAAGAACACTTATTAGCTCACATAAGGGAATAAATAGTGCTCCACGCTGGTCTCCTGACGGTAAGAAGTTAGCTATGGTTTTATCAAAAGATGATAATCCTGAGCTCTATGTCATGGACCTAGCAACTAAGAAATTACGTCGAATTACACGTCATCGAGCAATAGATACTGAGCCAAGTTGGTCTCCTGACGGTAATTCATTGATATTTAGTTCAGAACGGGGTGGAAAAGCTCAGCTATATCGCGTAAATTTAGTGGATGGAAAAGTAAGGCGACTAACTTTTAATGGCGAAATGAACCTTGGTGGCTCATTAACACCAGATGGTCGTCAATTAGTCATGGTAAATAGAACACGTGGTCAGTATCATTTAGCGAAACAAGAGTTAGACTCTGGAGTTTTCCAAGTATTAACAAAAACTCGTTTAGATGAATCGCCAAGTATTTCTCCAAATGGTGGCATGATTATATACAGTACTTTGCATAATAATCGTCAAGTATTAAGTTTAGTGTCTGTAGATGGAAGATTTAAAGCGCGTTTACCTGCGCTAAATGGGCAAGTAAAAGCACCTGCTTGGTCACCATTTTTATAATAAATTAAAAATTAATATACTGAAATAATAAGGAAAATCGAAATGCGCTTGAATAAAACTGTTAAAGCTCTTGCTATTGCTTTGCCTATAATGGCATTAACTGCATGTAGTTCAAATTCTGATGAAACTAACGAGCAAAGCCAGGTAGACACAAATGCTCAAGCTGCTGCTGCAAAAGCTGCAGAGCAAGAAAATGTTCGAGTGGCGGCAATAAAGCGTGAAGCTGAAATTAAAGAACAACAACGTCAAGAGATTGAACGTTTACGTTCTGAGCATATTGTTTATTTTGATTTTGATAAATCAACGGTAAGTGGTGAGTTTTCTGCAATATTAGACGCACATGCTAAATTTTTAAATGAAAATTCAAATGTAAGTGTTTTAGTTGAAGGTCATGCTGATGAACGTGGTACGCCTGAATATAACATCGCTTTAGGTGAGCGTCGTGCTAAATCTGTTGTTACTTATTTAGAAAATATGGGCGTAGCTGCATCACAATTAACTGTAGTTAGCTACGGTGAAGAAAAGCCTATGGTTAAAGATCGTTCTGAAAGCGCATTTGCTAAAAACCGCCGTGCAGTTTTAGTATATTAATTCAGACAAATAAAGTCAGGTAATTAAATGAAACTGAACCAAGTTTTATTTGGCATTTCTGTTGCTATTACAGCTAGCTTTAGCGCTAGTACTGTAATAGCTGCAGAGCCAGCTCCAGTTATAGATGTAACTCGTGGTAATACAAATTCAAAATCACTCCCTATTCAAGAAAGGCTCGATCAATTAGAGCGTAAACTTGATGCACGTAACCGTGCGCAAGTTAATGTTCAAAGTCAACTTGATGAATTACAAAATGAAGTGAATGAATTAAGAGGCGTTACAGAACTACATACTCATCAATTAAGTCAAATTCTTGAACGTCAACGCGAATTATATCAAGAATTGGATCGACGAGTTTCTCAAGCCTTAAAACCTGTTAATTCTGTTCCTACGACTATCGAAGCTCCTGCTAATTCTGGTCAAGTAAATTACAGTAGTAATTTAACTGAAAATGAATCATATGATCGTGCTGTAAATATGGTGCTTAAAGAAAAGCAATATGATAAAGCGATACCTGAATTTCGAAATTTTAATCAAAACTTTCCTAATTCTTCTTATGCGGCTAATGCTCATTACTGGTTAGGACAATTATTGTTTAACAAAAATGAATTAGTTGAAGCTAAACAAGAATTTGAAGTGGTTGTTTCACAATTTCCAGATTCGAGTAAGCGTAGTGATGCATTACTTAAATTAGCAACGGTTGAACAAAAGCAAAATAACAAAGCTATAGCGGTTAGTTTGTTTCAACAACTCATAAAAGAATACCCAAGCTCAAGTGCCGCCAAATTAGCGCAAGCTAGGCTTACAAGTTTATTGTAATAATATTGTTGATAACTTGTTCACTATGTTGCCTTTTTAAACAAAATTTCAGATATCAAAAAAAAACTTAATTTTGTTGTTGCACTCAACAGAATTATCAGTATCATATGCGGCGCGTTGACCAAGACGGATAACGCATATAAATGTCGGTCGTTAGCTCAGTTGGTAGAGCAGTTGGCTTTTAACCAATTTGTCGAAGGTTCAAATCCTTCACGACCGACCACTTCTTTTATTTAATCGAAAGTAGTGGAAGGTAATTCATTTATAAAATAGATTTAATCGGTCGTTAGCTCAGTTGGTAGAGCAGTTGGCTTTTAACCAATT
>JAGSHH010000001.1 GCA_023954655.1 Colwelliaceae bacterium | reverse complement strand
TAAGGAAAAAATAAGGGTTTCAAACCCTAATACATCCAACGTCTCTGATTACTATCAAAAGCTCTCTCCTGATGGCGAAAAACTTGCTTTTGTTCGTACCGACAATGGTGCAAATCAAGTGGTATTAAAAAGGCTAGATAACCTTGATTATGAAAAAGTTATTTGGAGTAGTAATGGGCCGTATTTACATTCAATTTCTTGGTCGAAAGATAGTAACGAAATTATTTTTTTTGAGAAAAGATTTAATCAATTTATTTACTATAATCTGGAAAGTGATGATGTTACCTATAGTATTTTAAATGATAACCGCCTCAATAGTCTTACTAATCAGCGCGGCGATGGTGGAGTATACGCTGTATTAGGAAACCAGACACAATACGACATTTCATCAATTTCATTAACTCCTGAGATTGCACATCAACAAAAGTTGTTGATCGCCTCGACAGCAAATGACAAAAATGCAGTGCAGCTAAATAAAACAAGTACAGTTTATGTTTCTGATCGCAGTGGTATGTTTCAGTTTTGGCTGCGTGAACGCGGCGGTGTTGATCGTCAGATTTCTGAATTTAACGAACATCGCGCTTACTTTAATTTGGTTACTGAACCCTCTGGAGAAGTTGTCGTTGGACAAACAGATGATCGATTATTTCAATTTACCGTAGCTACAGCAGAATTCAAGTGGATAACGGATAAGCATATTCGTGCGAGTTTCCCTGTGTTTGATTCTGACAGTAAGCTTTATTATATCGTTAAGGGTAAAAGCAGTTTTCTTGTTGAGCATAACCCTAATATTGAAATTAAAGGTACAATCAATAGTAAGCCGTTAATCGATGATGCTGTTTATGCTGAGTTTTTAGATGGCAACATCGTTTATCAAGATGGGAGTGGTGGCATATTTCTTTATAATAGAAGTCATGATACGACTAAGTTATTGATAAATAAGCCTTCGAGTCCTTTTCAATTAAGAAATTGGATAAGTACATCAGAAGGTATTTATTTTACTAAGATCGGCAACGATACTAACAGAGGGTTATATTTTCAACGTTTTGAACAATCGCCACCGGAATTAGTTAGCAGTAGTGAGCCAAATCCTTTTGGCGGTTTAAGTTACGATCATTTTAATCACCGCATTTTGCTTGAAACAGAAGAAGATATTGATACCAACATAGTTAAGATCAATTTTACAAACTCAGAAACTGATGGTGAACTTTAAATATTATGCAGTTAGCTCTGCCGCCATCGCATTCTTCATTGCCCAATATATTAACTCTACTCGATTCTTACATTGGGTTTTTCTAAAGGCACTATAGATATGCGTTTTGACAGTATGACAACTGATAAATAACGATTCAGCAATATCATTATTACTTGAACCTTTACATACTAAGCTGACAATAGCCTTTTCACGACGAGTTAGGCTGTTAATGGTTGTTAATTGTTCTTGGGTTAATTGTGGCTCTTGGCTACCAGAACCATGTTGCAAAATATTACTTAATGCAAGGCTTATATTTTTACGACTAAACCAATACTCGTTTTGCTGCACCGCATAGATTGCTTTAATAACTTCATCTGCTCTTAAATTGTCGTATATTGCGCCAGTACAACCGCGCTGGATAGCAATGGCTTCATTAATAACTCCAACTGACAAGTTCACCAGTAAAATTTTATGTTTACGTGCATATATATCGGTTTGTTTTGGTAACTTTTCTTCAGTTAATGATACAGACGTGTAATCTATAATAATAATGCCTGCAGGTTTGTTGGTAAGTATAAACGGATTCGCATCGACTACATGCACATTAAATCCTAATGATCCAATTAAAGACTCCAAGTTTTTCATAGTGTCAGTTGAATTATGAGGTACTATGTATATGTTTTTATTATTCTTCATGCTTATTACTCCAATACTGCAAATTAAGACGAATACTAGGTCGTTCTAACCGACATGAATTGCCAATGGGTATAAACCTATTATAGGCATGCAACACATACAATGATGATTATTATAATATAGGATTTAATCGTAATGGCTACAGTACGTCTATTTAACTAACTGAATTATAAGTGGTAATTCTATCTGTCTGGATCTTATAAGATCTTATATAACACGATTTTAGGTGGTACAGCTTATTCATTACATGCCATAACGGATACATTGTAATTTCAAGCGCATAAAGATAAGCAGAAAAAGCAGGTATAATGAATTAAATGCTATTGAAATATATAAGTGCAATTGTATCTCCGGCAGAAATACCCTCTGGAAAGTAGTTGATTTTGTATCAATAGCTAAGTAATGCCAGATCTCCTAAAGCGACTCCTAAGCTCGAAGCTATTCCTAAGCATTTAATTACTGTTTATTAATTTTTGGTGTAAGCATTATTAATCCGTTGTAAATTCGTGGGAATAACATTCTCAACCTGGTTGTATGTACAGTTATGGTGTAATCTTTGTTTCAATAAGTTTATTGGATAGTAGTAGAAAATGGATATGACTCCATGAGTGAAATAATGAGTTTAGCCCTTTCAATTAGGGGGTGTTCATAATCGTGCCATAATATCGTTTCTAATTTTTGACTCAAGCACGGCTTTTCTATGAAGAGTTTTATTATTTAAATCGTTTTCATGGTAGCAATATCAGCAATCAAAATCATTTATTTAGAGATTTAAAGGAAAACAGTTGACGTGGGTTTGCTTTCAAATAGAAGCAAACCAGCACTTTAAAAAATTATAATGATGTTGTTGGTTGTGTATTCACTGTTGGTTTAGGCTGATTTTCAATTTTTTCTAAACGTTCAATTAATAGGGTAATTGACATTTCAAGTTGATTAACAGTTGTTGCTACTTCCATTTGTTGTGTATCTCTTCCTGAAGACTTCTCTTCAAGTGATGACAATTGAGAGGTAAGCTCTTTGATTTTTGTCTGAATAGTATTTGCAGCAGAAATTTTATCAGCTAAGGCGGTGATATTAAATTCCGCAGAGGTGAGTTTGTCATTAACTGCATTGATTGCTGAATTAGCTTGTGCTAATTGTTGTGTTTGATTTTTATTTAATGTTTCTTGTTTTTTGCTAGTAGAGTTTAACGCTTTGATTTGAGACTGATTTTTACGCCAAGCCGATGCCCAAAGTTTATCCATTTCTCCCCAGAGTTTTTCAGTTTTTTCACTAATAGCCTCTAGTTTAACTTTGAGTGCTATTGTTGATTCGCCCATTTCTTCGCCAGTTGCAGATAATTGATTTTCTAATTGTTGGATACGTTGTTCAGAGTTTGAGATTAAATTTTGCAATTTAAGGTTTTCTTGATAAAAAAACCACGCGGCTCCTGCTAAAGCAAGATAAATGATAACTGTGAAAAAACTATTAACAGGAGAAGCTTTAACCGGTTGCTTTTCTGTGTTTTTTACAGTTTTTTCTACTTTCGAAGTTTTTGAACGAGAAGGGTTGGCTGATTTTACTTGGTCATGATCAAGTGTAATACTTGGGATTTCTGGTTCAACACGATTCGACAAAATGATACCTATGGGAAGAATAAACAACTAAAGAGTAACTTTAAAACAAAATGCGTTAAGTTTTAACTCCTTATTGATAAAAAATTCGATTATTTCACAAAAAAGCCGAAGAATATGAATATTCATCGGCTTTTATTATAAAATTGCTTCGTTTCTCATCAAAGATAAGAATCAACGCATTAATTAATAGCTTTCATTGTGTACACTTAATACAGCACGCCCTGAAGGGTCAGCGTTGTTTTTAAAGCTTTCATCCCAAGCTAATGCTTCTTCTGTACTACAAGCAACTGATTTCCCGCCAATTACACAGTCAGCAGCCGTTGATAATGGATATTTATCTTCAAATACACAGCGGTAAAAGTATGCTTCTTTACTGTCAGGAGTATTTACAGGGAATTTAAACGCAGCACTTTCAAGTTGCTGATCAGTAACTTGTGATTCAACGTATTCTTTTAATCCATCAATCCAAGAGTAGCCAACGCCATCAGAAAATTGCTCTTTTTGACGCCACAATATTTCTTTAGGTAGATAACCTTCAAAAGATGAACGTAAAATAGCTTTTTCCATTTTGCCATTGCCACACATTTTATCTTCAGGATTGATGCGCATCGCCACATCCATAAAGTTTTTATCTAAAAATGGTACCCGTGCTTCAATCCCCCAAGCCGACATAGATTTGTTTGCTCTTAGGCAATCAAACTTATGTAATCTATCAAGCTTACGGTTGAGTTCTTCATGAAATTCTTGTGCATTTGGCGCTTTATGAAAGTATAAGTAGCCGCCAAATATTTCATCAGCACCTTCACCAGAAAGTACCATCTTAATACCCATAGCTTTAATTTTTCGGGCCATTAAGTACATAGGGGTTGACGCACGAATAGTCGTAACATCATAAGTTTCTAAGTGATAAATTACTTCTTTAAGTGCATCGATACCTTCTTGCTCGGTAAAGATTACGCTGTGATGAATAGTACCAATACTGTCAGCTACAGTTTGAGCCGCAACTAAATCAGGTGAACCATCTAGTCCACAAGCGAAAGAATGTACTTTTGGCCACCAAGCTTCAGCTAAGTCGTTATCTTCAATTCGACGAGAGGCAAATTTTTGGGTGATTGCAGAAATTAATGACGAATCTAAACCACCAGAAAGCAATACACCGTATGGTACATCAGTCATTAAATGACTTTTAACAGATTCTTCTAAGGCTTCACGAATTTTCGTGGTACTGGTGGTATTATCTTTAATCGCATCATATTTGTGCCAGTTACGTTTGTAATACTTTTGTACTTTACCTACTTTACTATCAAGAATATGTCCAGGAGGAAATTCTTCTACCGTTTTACAAATAGGCATTAATGCTTTCATTTCTGAGGAAACATAGAAGTTCCCATCAGCGTCACGACCTGTATAAAGAGGGATAATCCCAATATGGTCACGAGCAATTAAATAGCTGTTGTCTTCTGCATTGTAAAGACAAAAAGCAAACATGCCTTGAAGTTTGTCGACAAACTCAACGCCGAACTCTTCATATAAAGGTAAAATCACTTCACAATCAGAACCCGTTTGAAATTCGTAATCCACTTTTAGCGTTTTTGCTAATGTTTTATGATTATAGATTTCACCATTAACTGCTAGTACGTGGGATTTACTTTTGTTGTATAAAGGTTGAGCACCGTGTTCTGTGTCAACAATTGAAAGACGTTCATGAACTAATATTGCATTTTCGTTTTGATAAATACCTGACCAATCAGGACCACGATGACGTAATAAACGAGAATATTCTAAAGCTTTTGGGCGTAATAACTCAGCACCAGTTTTTATATCTAATATACCAAATATCGAACACATTGAAGCGCTACTCCTTAATATAGTTTTGATTTATACAATTATAATAATTGATTGTGGACAGCTAATTGAGTTGCTAAGCGCGTGCTATTTTCTGATAGGGAAAACATACTACAAAAACAACAGTTGCTAATAACTAACTGTTGTCGACACTTTGACATCATCACAATAAAAATCAAGGGATATTTTTATTAAATGTAATTTTATTACAATTCACAAAGTGTCAGTAGAATAAGGGGTAGCAAGGTATCACTTTAAACTAAAGGGCTGGGTGAGTTTTTACTCTAATGCTTTTTTATTTATCATTGTTTAGAATTATTTGTTTGTTGATTGAATTTATAAATATAAGACTTTTAACATTAACAACTGTCAACTATCATTAATATCAACCAAGTTATTGAATAAACAATAAATCTTTTATTCTTCCTGTTATAAATCTGAAGAGACTCAAATAATGAACCTTTGTACTCTAGCTAAGTTACTTTTAATAAGTTTTGTTTTACATCCTTTGATGGTAGTCAGCAAAGTTAATGCAGAAGAAGCGGTAAACGCTAGTAAATTAACCATTGAAGAGTTGAGAATTAATAAAGCTAAGCAATATATGCCTTCGGTATTCAAGCCTTTGTCTGAAAGAGTTGAAAAATTTAAGTTACAAATTAATCAAGCAAGAAATCTGACAGCTTTAACCCAATTAATTATCAGACATAGTGATGGTATATGGAAAGATGGAGTTAAATCTTTTGATGAAATATCCAAATATGACGATAGATCTTTATATTGGGCAAGGTTACAAATGAGTAAAGCGTTGCGATTATCTTCAGCATATCAAAACTTATTACCCACACAACAACAAAATCTTTTATGGCAACTAGAGCTTCTTTCTCGTGGCAAAAATGATATAAAATTTGATAAAAAGACAGATAAAAAAATACTAATCACAGGATTTGATCCATTTTATTTAGATAGAAATATTGATCAGAGTAATCCTTCTGGTGTTACTGCTTTGGCTTTAGATGATTTAGTGATACGTCGAGATGGAATTAGCGCAGAAATAGAAACTTTGATTGTACCTGTTCGTTTTGCGGACTTTGATCAGGGTATAATTGAAGCTTTGTTATCGCCTTATTACAACAAAGTAGACATGATTGTCACTATTAGCATGGGAAGAAAAGACTTTGATTTAGAAAGATTTCCCGGTTTACGTCGAAGTGCGAAAGCCCCAGATAATTTAAATGTATTTTCAGGAGCAACAAATAGAAATCCTCTGATACCTTTGATAAATGGCAAAGAACTGCCGGGTTCAGAGTTTGTTGAGTTTAGTTTACCGGCCAAAGCAATGAAGAAAGCATTAGGTCATTATAAAATTAATGATAATAGATCTGTTACGACGACTGAAAAATCTTATACTGCTCAAACTCTTAATGAATTAAAAAAGCAAACATCAGTAGCAGGATCAGGTGGAGGTTATTTGTCTAATGAAATTTCTTATCGCAGTATTTTATTACGCGATAAAAAAAATCCTGTACTGCCAGTAGGGCATATACATACTCCTAGAATTAAGGCTTATCAACCTGATGTTTCAGAAAAAATCATCAAACAAATCAAACAAATGTTGACCCATTCAATTAGTTCTATTTAATTTAAATATTCTTATTGATTTTTTAATCACTAGTATTTTATTTATAGCAATAATAATGGTGTAATTATTGCATTTTATTTTGTCAATGTAACACCGTTGTATAATTGACATATGAGTGAGTAACATGACATTTATTAGAAAATCATTTTTAGCCAAATCAAACAGCTTAGTTAAATCAATTAAGCTTTTTATAATCTTCAGTATATTAGCTTTGCCAACTCAGGCTATTGAAACTAACTTTTCAATCCATCAAGGTAGTGAATCTAATACTCAAGGATTGTCTTTTCTTATTTCAGATACTTTTTCTAAAGGCAGTAATTTTTATTGGAATGTTGGTTACAGCTATTTAGATGATGTGAAAATTGAATGGAACAATAGTGATTTGTTTTTTAAAGTCGACACTATCGATGCGATTGTGAGTTATCGATACAAACCAAAAACGTATAATCAATCTATGAAAAAGTTTATTTTTGAATATCAATTAGGGGCAACTATCGCTTTAACTGAAAATAAATTTACTTGGCCAGAGCTCAATGAAGAAAAATACTTTAGTGAAAGCAATGATATTAACGCTTTGTTGGGATTTAATGTCCATTACAGTATAAGTAAAAATACGGCTGTTAATGTTGGTTTTAAATATCAACCAAGTTTCAGTGAGTTTGATGATATCACCTCTTTATATCTAGGTTTTACTTATAAATTTGGCAATCAGTTTAATTACAACTAATAAGCCTGTTTGTTAATTATTGAATTTAAATTCTATAATTTATTAATTCGTAATTTTATTAATTAATAACCCTATTAACCAGTGATGCAACTGTAGGAATGTTTATGCCGTATAAATCCAAAATTGCTGCTATTATTTTATTCAATGCTATTTGCTTATATAGCAATTCTTCTTTTGCTGCTGCCTGTCCTGTGCCTGCCCCTACTACCGATACAGACGGTGATGGATATGATGATAGCTTTGATGTGTTTCCTGCAAATGCAGCTGAATGGTATGACACTGATTTAGATGGTGTTGGCAATAATGCTGATACTGATGATGATGGAGACGGTATTCCGGATAATATTGATGATAATAATGATGGTGATCCTGTTGTCGACTTTCATGACCCATTTCCTGAAGATGCTACACGTTGGTTAGATTTTGATGGTGATTGTATTGATGATAATGCTGACACCGATGATGATAATGACGGAACCCCCGATATTATTGATGCATTCCCATTAAATGCTGCTGAATTTGAAGACACTGATAGCGATGGTATTGGTGATATTGCTGATAGTGATGACGATGGTGATGGCGTTATAGATATTTATGACGATCTACCAAAAGACCCTAATGAACAAATAGATACAGACAGTGATGGTATCGGCAATAATGCCGATCCTGATGATGATAACGACGGAATTATTGATGCTAATGATGCTTTTCCTCTTGATAATTTGGAAAGTTCAGATCTTGATGGTGACGGTTTAGGCGATAACGCCGACAGTGATAATGATGGTGATGGTTTTGCTGATGCAATAGATGTTTTTAGAGATGACCCAAACGAATGGCTAGATAGTGATTCTGATGGAACAGGTAATAATGCAGATACTGATGATGATAATGATACTATTTTAGATGGAGATGATGCATTTCCGTTACTTTTTTCTGAATCTGTTGATACAGATGGAGATTCATTAGGCAATAATGCTGACAACGATGATGACAATGATGGTATTGCTGACGGAAGTGATGCCTTTCCTTTAGATATTAATGAATACCTTGATACCGATGGTGATGGCATTGGTAATAATGCGGATAACGATGATGATGGAGATGGCTACTTAGATGCTGATGATGCGTTTCCATTAGACAACACTGAATGGATCGATACTGACGGCGATGGTCGTGGAAATAACTCTGACGACGATGACGACGGTGATGGTATTCGTGATGTTGATGACCCAGCTCCATTAAATATGCTTGCCACAACTGACACAGATAATGATGGTATTGCGAACATTAATGATTTGGATGATGACGGAGACGGGGTCAATGACGCTGATGATTTATTTCCATTAGATCCGAATGAAACTGATGATTTTGATCGTGATGGGTTAGGTAATAATGCCGATGCTGATGATGACAATGATGGCATTATCGATTCAAATGACGATTTTATCTTTGACAGTAGTGAATGGTTAGATACAGATAATGACGGATTAGGAAATAATACTGATAGTGATGATGACAACGATGGTTACACAGACTCAGACGATATATTCCCATTAAATAATCTTGAATGGTATGACTTTGATGGCGACGGCGTAGGTGATAATGCTGATGCTGATGATGATAATGATGGAATTTTAGACGCTTCAGATGTTTTTCCTTTTGATAGCAGTGAATGGCTAGATACAGACAATGACGGTTTAGGTAATAATATCGACATTGACGATGATAATGATACCTATGTTGATAGTGCTGATTTATTTCCCTTAAACAAAGATGAATGGTATGACAATGATAATGATGGTACCGGTAACAATGCTGATAGTGATGATGATAATGACGGTGTATTAGATGTTGATGATGCTTTCCCGTTTGACTCATCAGAGTATTTAGATACAGATAATGATGGAATTGGTAATGTTCAAGATATTGATGATGATAACGATGGTTATTTAGATTTTATCGATGAACTTCCTTTAAACGCAAATGAAGCATTTGATGCTGATAATGATGGTTTGGGTGATAACGCAGATTTAGATGATGATAATGATGGAATGAGTGATGAGTTTGAAATTTTATACGGACTCAATCCACGCAATGCCGATGATGCACTTTTAGATTCTGATGGCGATGGCGTTCTTAATCATGTTGAACAAGCTAACCATACTAATCCATTAGTAGATGATTACGCACCAGAAATTACTACACCTGTTGCAATAAATATAAATGCTGAGCATACCTTTACACAACTGAGTTTAGAGACATTACTGTCACTTACTGAAATTTCAGCATTTGATGGCAAAGATGGGCCAAATTGTTGTGAAATATTACCATTAGGCTTTGAAAATGGTGTCGCAAACTTCAAATCAGGTACTAATTTAATTACATGGCGTACTGAAGATCTTGCCGGTAATATTGCGACTGTCGAACAGGCTGTTAATTTTGCGCCTTTAGTAAGCTTTGCTAAACAGCAATATGCAGCCGAAGGAACATCTGTGAAACTAATGGTTGAATTATCTGGTGAGTCACCTAAGTACCCGCTAGAAATACCTTTTACTATTAATGGTGATGTTGATAGTTTTGATTACCAATTATCGCAACAAAAAGTAATTCTTGATTCTGGTATTAGCGGATACGTTGAGCTGTATATAAGACAAGATAATCAACAAGAAGGTCAGGAAGAATTAATCGTAACGTTTAGTGGAAGTGTTAACAGTGCTAATAATAAACAGCATACAATTTTTATATCAGAAGAAAATATCACTCCTTTATCGACTGTAAAGATATTCCAACAAGATCAACAAGTTTCATCAATTGTTAAAGATTTAGGTGAAGCTCATATTCAATTATCAATTGATGATGCTAATACTTCAGATAAGCATATCATTAGTTGGGATATTCCTGAGTATATCAATGCCGAAATTAGTGCAAATCAATTGAGTGTTTATATTGCACCTGAAGGAGTTGATTTACCTGAGGATGTAAAAAACTTAATTTCTCTTTCTGTAACTATTACCGATAGCGGTACAGGTGAGTTAAGTCAAACTCAATTAGTTGATATCGCCTTGTTTGAACAACATGCAAGGTTAGATACCACGGATACTGATCTCGATGGTATTGCTGATAATATTGAAGGTTTTTCTGATGAAGACGGTGATGGCATACCTGCGTTCATGGACAACTCTACAATTAATTATATGCAACCCCTTCATGTAAATGCTGCCCAAACAAAAATCGTTGAAACTGAACCAGGTTTAAGATTAGGTTTAGGAAAGTATGCCAAGTTACAATTTTCTGATGGTATTCAATTGTCTCAATTAGAAATTGAAAACACTCAGTTAGTTACTATTGATTCATTAACCCATGTCGGCGGATATTTTGATTTTATCATTGATAAAATTGTACCTTTTGGACGCTCTGTTTTTGTAACTATTCCTTTAACTGAGCCTTTGCCTAGCAATGCTATCTATCGTAAATTTTCTAAAGAGAATGGTTGGCAAGATTTTATAGAAAATTCTAATAATTCTATATCTTCTAGTCCTTTGGTAAATGGTGTTTGTCCTTTTGCAAATCACGATAGTTATCAAACAGGATTAATTGCTGGCAATGTTTGCCTTCGTTTATTGATTGAAGATGGTGGTGTAAATGATGCTGATGGTCTCGCTAATGGCACGATTGACGATCCCGGTGTTGTAGCACTTATACCTAATAAAGAAGTGGCTAAAACAGTTGATCCTGAAAAGTCTAGTAGTGGAGGGGGACTTTACTATCTCGTTTTTTTCATTTTGGCTAATTGTTTAATACGCATCAATAAACAGCTTAAATAATATTTAAAAAGTAACAATCGCTTTTTTGTCATGCTTAACGTTGATAAAATGTATTTAATATAAAATTACTATTAGGTTTTGTTTTAAATATGTTTGAGTTGAAATATAAAACGCCATTCGAATGGACTGAAGTTGTATTAGCTGACTTTAATGAGTTTTTGAAAGATCATGCTGCTGCTGAAAAAAAAGCTTCAGGTATGGCTATTACCATGTTGTCGCATTACCCCGACAGAAAAACTTTGGTTAGAGCTATGGCTGACTTAGCTATTGAAGAATTAATTCATTTTAAGCAAGTGCTTAAGTTGATGCAGGCAAAAGATATTCAACTAGCTAATGATTCAAAAGATATGTATATCAAAGATATACGTGCACTTTTTCGTCATGGGAAAGAAGTGTTCTTTTTAGATCGTTTATTAGTTGCGGCCGTAATTGAAGCTCGCGGACATGAACGTTTTGATTTAGTTGGTCAAGCGCTACCTGCAGGTAAAGAGAAAGATTTTTATGCGGCAATAGCAAAATCGGAAGAAAAGCACAAAAACCTTTTTGTAGAACTCGCCTATGAATATTTTGATAAAGAAGAGGTCGATATTCGCCTAGAAGAAATATTAATTGCCGAAGGTGAAATTTGTGCAAATTTACCGTTTCGTGCAGCATTACATTAATTATCCATTTAGATTGTTTAACTAAGTAATTGATAAGTGGATAACTTAACAAAATATCAAATTAATTATGCCGAGCCAGAGGTTGAATTACTTTCAACCTTCCCTCGGCATTGTCGATTTTCTCACACGTTAATTATTCCTGCATATAAAGAAGAATCAAAATTCATAGACTCTTTTATTCAATCATCACTGGCTGAACAAAATGTTCTATTGATTATTGTCATTAATCAACCAGAGTCAGAAAACGATATTGAGCATCAACAATGTCTTTATAATATAGCGTTAAGTAAAGGAGATGTTTCTTGGCAACATAAGAATTTAACCTTGATAAATCTTGCTTGTAAAAATTCCTCGTTACTAATTGTTGATCGTTTCACTAAACCTATTGCTGATAAATTTGGTGTTGGTTTAGCGAGAAAAATTGGTGCTGATTTAGCGTGCTATTTAATTAATCAAAAAAACATTACAACACCCTGGATACACTCAAGTGATGCTGATGCACAATTACCTAGTAACTATTTTTCAAGTTTAGCAATTGCAGAATCAAAAAGTAGCGTAGCAGCTTGTTATAATTTTACTCATCTTAGTGATAATAAAATCATCGAACATGCAAATGATATATACGAACAGTCATTAAGGTATTACGTTGCGGGTTTAACTTATGCAAACTCTCCTTATAATTTTTATACCATAGGCAGTGTTTTAGCATTTAAAGCTGATGTTTATGCTTGTGTTCGTGGTTTTCCTAAGAGATCTGCCGGTGAAGACTTTTATTTGCTGAATAAGTTAGCCAAGCTTGGTGATGTTTTATGGCTTAAAAAGTGTATTTTGGCATTGGAGGCTAGAATGTCAGATAGAGTGCCGTTTGGAACCGGACCTGCTGTAAAAAGCATAGTAGAGTTAACCTCCCAAAATAAAGTGTATTATTATTATAATCCTGAAGTTTTTGAACGCTTGAAAACATTACTATCTAATTTTAACATTTTAAGCGAACACCGAAATAACCTTGAATTTTGGTATGAAAATTTTACTGAAGATATAAAGGAAGCTTTAATATCAATTGGTTTTGAATCATTTGTTGCTAAGCAACAATCTGTCAAACTTGAGCAATTTAATAAACAATTAGTTGTTTGGTTTGATGCCTTTAAAACACTAAAGTTTATACATTTTCTCAGAGATAAATATTATCAAAATTTACCATTATCAGAAGGCATTTTGTTGGCTAATTTCAATATTGAATAAAAGAATAATAGTTAGTGGATATTAAAATAGATAATAAAAAAGCGGAAGAGTGAAAACTCTTCCGCTTTTTATTTTTACTAAACTTAACTGTTTATGGTTTAGTAGGACCTGCTGCACTACGATTAACAACATCAGATACCATAGCCATTCTGCCTGAAACTTGAGCAGATTGACGGTCTTCATTACTATAAAATTCACGAGGAATTTCATTTACCGTATTAATGGTTTCAGGTTTTGCCATCGCTGATGAAGAACGGTGTTGAACACGTTTTTTCTTAGTTGGATTATTAATTTTTACCTTAGCTTTTGGTGTAGCCTTTTTCTTAACAGCTACTTTCTTTTCAGCGACTTCTTCATTAATAACCTCTTCACTAACTTTTTCAGCTACAACAGGTTCTGAAACTATTTCTTGAGGTTTTTCATCAACAATAGGTTTTTCTACTTTCTCTGTTACGGCTTCAGGAGCTGCTTCATTTATTGTAGCTTCTTTAGTCATTGCTTCAGCTAATAAATCACCTTGAGTATTTTCTGTTGATTGCTTAGTTTCAGCAGAAGTATGCGCTTCAACTGAAGCCTCTTCTGCAATAACTGGCTCTACTACTGATGATGTTTCAACAACAACTTCTGCTTTTTCATTTGCCGGCTCTAGAGGAAGATCTTGTTGAATTTCTGTAGATTCAACTTTATCAGTTTTGTTTTCCGAAGTTTCAACTTCTGGGTAACGAGCTTCTATTGGATCAACAACAGTTTGGTCATTTGGTACAAAATCAGAAGTTTCTTTAACTTCATTGTTTTGACGACGACGTTGTCCATGAGAACGTAAATGGCGAGGTGAACGTCTATTTCTAGGACGTTGCTCGTCACGTGTGCTCTTATCTTCATTTACCAATGCAATATCAGGGTTATCACTTACTTTTTCTGGTGATACACTTTTATCAACTTGTGGCTTTTGAGCGGTTACGTTTGAATTTTTAACATCAGCACTTTGATCCGCAACACGCACTTTCTTACGATTATTCCTTCGTTGACGACGCTCTGCTACTTTCTCTTCTTTAGGCTTTTGATTACGAGGTTGCTGAGGTTTACGATTTTGCTTGTTTTGAGCCTCATTATTCTCTTGGTTATCTTTGGCAGAACGATTGTCATTGCGTTTTTCATTTTTATTGTCGTGTCTGTTATTACGACGCTGACTATTACGATTACGCTGTGGACGACGTTCTTGATTACGATTTTTATTATTTGCAGGTTTAGATGTTTTAGGTTTCTCTTTTTTTACTTCAGGAGCAAATAAAGATTTTAACCATTTAGAAATACTAGAGAATAATCCTTCAGATTTTACTTCTTCTTTCTTTACCGCTACTTTTTGAGTTGTAGGTGCTTGCTTCGGAGCAGACATGCCTTGTAATAAAGGTTCATCTTTCTTCACTGCAGCATTATCAAACTTAGGCATCACTGCTTCTTCTGGCGCAGACTCTTTTACCTTAACTAAATAACTCGCTTCTTCAACCGATTCATCTTTACGAACACGGACAACTTCATATTGAGGTGTATCCATATTTGGATTTGGTATTATTAATACCCTAACACCATGATGTTTCTCTACGTGAAAAACTGAACGACGCTTTTCATTTAATAAGTATGTTGCAACAGGAACAGGTACTTGAGCTTGAACCTGCAACGTATTATCTTTTATTGCTTCTTCTTCCATTAAACGAAGAACTGATAACGCTAAAGATTCAACACCACGAACATGACCTGTACCATTACAACGAGGACAAACACCTTGGCTAGTTTCACCTATAGAAGGGCGTAAACGTTGACGAGACATTTCTAATAAACCAAATCGTGAAATGCGACCTAATTGAATACGAGCACGATCAGGTTTAACTGCATCACGCATACGATTTTCAACTTCACGTTGATGACGTACTGGTGTCATATCGATATAATCGATAACAACTAGTCCACCTAAATCACGTAAACGTAATTGACGAGCAATTTCATCGGCAGCTTCTAAGTTAGTATTAAACGCTGTTTCCTCAATATCACTGCCTTTCGTTGCACGAGCAGAGTTAATATCGATAGATGTCATTGCTTCTGTTGGATCAATCACAATTGAACCACCAGATGGAAGGCGAACTTCACGTTGGAAAGCTGATTCAATTTGTGTTTCTATCTGATAATGAGTAAACAATGGAACATCGTTATCATAGAGTTTAACTTTACTTAAGAAATCCGGACGCATTACAGAAATACGTTCTTTAACACTTTCAAATGTTTTTGGACGGTCAATAAGTACTTCACCAATATCACGACGTAAATAATCACGAATTGCACGAACAATTACATTACTTTCTTGATGGATTAAAAAGGGAGCAGGGCGACTTTGTGAAGCTGTTTCAATACGTTGCCAATAATCTAAGAGAAGATTTAAATCCCACTCTAATTCATCATAGTCTTTTCCTACTCCAGCAGTACGAACAATTAAGCCCATGCCTTTAGGTAAAGAAAGTTTATTAAGTGAGTTTTTTAAATCGGTACGTTCATCGCCTTCAATTCGGCGAGAGATTCCACCTGCACGAGGGTTATTTGGCATTAATACTAAATAGCTACCCGCCAAACTGATAAATGTAGTAAGAGCCGCACCTTTTTGGCCTCGCTCTTCTTTATCAATTTGTACAATAACTTCTTGGCCTTCCTTTAAAACATCTTTAATGCTTGGACGACCTTGAAATGTGTAACCTTTAGGGAAGTATTCGCGAGCGATTTCTTTCATTGGCAAGAAACCGTGACGTTCAGCACCATAATCAACAAAAGCTGCTTCTAAAGAAGGCTCTATACGTGTGATTTTGGCTTTATAAATGTTGGCTTTTTTTTGTTCGTGACCAGGACTTTCTATATCAAGATCATAAAGTTGTTGACCATCAACAAGCGCTACACGCAATTCTTCTGATTGTGTAGCATTGATTAACATACGTTTCATAGTTTTTGTGACTCATTATTTGTCACAACACACTATAATGCTTGGTGCACAAAGCAATCTGTCGCTAAGGTAACAGCAAGTTGTCAGCCTCTCGGGTGTCAATATTATTACGCCATATTACGTAATAAGCTGTTAATAATTTCTGATTGTAACTCTTACAGTAAGACACTTATCTTACTGTTAATGTATTCTTTATGTGCTCAGCATGTGTGCTGTGCTCTTTTTGATAAACTTTTATTTGATGGTAAATTTCTTAAGTCATTACTTAAGTGTGTTTTACCGTTTGAAAAATATAAAAGCTTTCAAAACTTATTTAAATAGTGCTTTATTCGCGCTGGACTGAATTGTTTATGCGTTCTAATTGACATGATATTTAAGTCATTTTCGCAATTGGCCGTTCTGTTAATATGTCATTTTTGTCGTGATGCACATTAATGTGGCCGCAATTCGCCTCTTACGTTTCGCTTAAAGCTTCCAATACTGTGTTGCAAGTCTAATTATACTGCAACTTGCGCATTATCCCATTTTTTTTATTAAAAACGCAATGAAATCGTTGGTTTATTTAGCCGAAACCTTTAAAAAAGTATGATAAACTCCTGCTCATGAATGAAAGTACAAAACCCCAAGTTAGATTTATCACTGTTGATAATGAAGATGCTGGACAAAGAATCGACAATTTCCTGCTCAAAACTCTAAAAGGCGTGCCTAAAAGCATGATCTATAGACTATTACGTAAGGGGGAAATTCGTGTAAATAAAAAACGTAAAAAGCCTGAATACAAATTAGTCAATGAAGATATTCTCCGTATTGCACCTATTAGGGTTTCGGAAAATACTAATACAGTTTCAACTCAGCTTAATGTTGTTGCCAACCTTGAAAAACAAATTTTGTTTGAAGATGACAGATTAATAGTTATTAATAAGCCGTCCGGAATGGCAGTTCATGGTGGTAGTGGCCTTAGCTTTGGCTTAATTGAAGCGTTAAGGGCATTAAGACCTGATGCTCGAATGTTAGAGTTAGTACATCGACTAGATCGTGATACATCGGGCTGCTTAGTCGTTGCTAAAAAACGCTCAGCATTAAGAAATTTGCATGAGCAGTTAAGAGAAAAAAAAGTTCAGAAATTTTATCATGCATTAGTAAAAGGCCGTTGGTCTGCAAAACTAACCAAGGTTACAGAATCATTAAAGAAAAATGATTTAAAATCAGGTGAGCGTGTTGTTATTGTGGATAATATTAACGGTAAAGAGTCTGAAACTAGGTACAAAGTATTACAATATTTTCAAGGTGCGACACTTGTGCGTGCTTTTCCTGTTACCGGGAGAACTCATCAGATAAGGGTACACTGTCAATGTAAAGGTCATCCAATAGCGAGTGATGCTAAATATGGGCACCCTGAATTTGATGAAAATATGAAAGATAAAGGCCTTAAGCGTTTATTCTTACATGCTGCAAGTATTGAATTTACGCATCCATTGACAGAGCAACGTTTAAAAATAGAAGCCCCTCTTGAACCATCTTTAGAGAAGTTTTTAAAGCAACTTAAAAAAGAGCAGTAGGGTTTATTTGGTATGAATCATTATAAATTAGTTATTTTTGATTGGGACGGCACCGTAATGGATTCAGTTGGCAGAATCGTCTCATCAATGCGTTCCGCAGCAAAAGATGTTGAATTAACTATTCCTACTACTGATCAAGTAAAAAACATTATTGGTTTGAGTTTGCCTGAAGCAACTAACATATTATTTCCTGATAGTGATAATGTTCAAGCAGAATCTTTAAGATTGAGATATAAAGAGCATTATATTGAAATTGACGATACACCTACTCCTTTATTTAATTATGCAGAACAACTATTTTCAGAGTTATTAACTCAAGATAAGTTGCTTGCAGTAGCAACAGGAAAAGGTCGAGATGGTTTAGAAAGAATATTCGAAGCGACAAAAACTAAACATTATTTTCATGCATCTCGTTGTGCAAAAGAATGCCAATCAAAACCACACCCTGAAATGCTTGAGCAAATTCTAAATGAGTTGAATATTCATCCTAAAGAAGCCGTGATGATTGGTGATACGGTTCATGATATGGCCATGGCAAAAAATGCCAATGTTGATCGTATAGGTGTCAGTTATGGTGTTCATGACCATCAAACCTTGAGCCAATTTCAACCTAAAGCCATTGTAAATTCACTCAATGAGTTGGCTGACTTATTAATTTAGAAATATATATTTAGATGAAAAACAAAAAAGGCACTCATTTGAGTGCCTTTTTAGAAAAAGAATGTTGCTATTTAAATTGCGTTTGTTACATCGACTGACAATTTTAACATTTGTCCAGGTTGTAAATACTTCTTACGGTTTAATCTATTCCATCGTTCAATATCTTTAATACTAACATTGAACTTATCAGCAATACGGGCAAAAGAGTCTCCACGTCTTACTTTATAGGTAATATTACGCATAATAGCTTGTTCATTTGGTGAAAGTACTGTTTTACTAAGCGTTTTTGTTGTTACTTTAGTTTTTTTCCAAATAACGAGCTTTTGACCAAGTTTTAAAGTATCTCTTGGTGCCATGCCATTCCATTTTGCTAATTGTCGATAATTAACACCATATTTACGGCTTATATCCCAAAAATTATCGCCAGATTTAACTGTATGGGTAAGTTTTTCATTACCTCTAGGAGTATTTTGTTTTTTAGCAAGCCTTTGATCTTGTGATAAAATATAGGAATCGAGTGACTTTGCAGCAACAGGGATCAGTAAATGTTTCCCTGCTCTTATTTGGTTGCCACGTATGTCATTAACTTGCTTGATAACACCCATATCAGTATTGAATTTTTTAGCTATTTTCCCAAGACTATCGCCATTTCTTATTTGATAGCGTTGCCAAGCTAAGCGATCTTTTTTACTTAATGAGCTTAAGCTTGTTTTGAACTTAGCAACCTTATGATTTGGTATAACTAAATAATGAGGTCCTTTAGGATCTGTCGCCCACCGATTAAAACCTGGGTTTAAATGTTGTAGCTCTTCAAGTGAAAGCTCAGCAAGTTCAGCTGCTTTTGCAAGATCAATTTGCGAACCAGTATCAACAACAGTTATTACACTTTGATTTTTAATTTCAAAGAGCTCAACATCAAAATCACTAGGACGTTTTACTAAATCAGCTAAAGCAAGTAACTTAGGGACGTAAGCTCTTGTTTCTTTAGGTAAATCGAGAGACCAAAAGTCTGTTGGCATTTTACGACGAGCATTGTTCTTAACTGCTCTTCTAACTCTACCTTCTCCTGAATTATAAGCTGCAAGGGCTAATAACCAATCACCATCAAAAAATTTATGCAAATATTTTAGGTATTTAATTGCACCTTTTGTAGATGCGATAACATCACGTCTACCGTCGTACCACCAGTTTTGCTTCATACCAAAACGTGTGCCTGTTCCCGGAACAAATTGCCACATACCTGAAGCTCGCCCATGAGAGTAAGCAAATGGATCAAAGGCACTTTCAACAATCGGTAACAATGCCATTTCTAGTGGCATGTTAGCGGCTTCTAATTCTTCAACGATATAGTGCATATATGGTTTGGCACGTTTGGCTACTCGATCTAAATAAGCCTGGTTTTTTGCATACCAATTTCGTTGAACAATTACACGACGATTTTGTTCAACGTTAAACGTTAATTGTTCTCTTATGCGTTGCCAAACATCATCACTAACGTTGACCTTATCTGAAAGTGAAATCTCAACATCGTCAACAGGATGAATAACAGCTGCTGTTTCATCAGCTAGTAATGCTTGGCTAATATCAACAGGTGTAGCAATATTTTCAACAATTTGTGGAATTGCATCGATATTGTTTTTTACAAGAGGATTTTTATCTTGGTTTGTCGTTGTTTGACAACCAACAAGGGCTATTGCCGCAGAAATTGAAAATGATATATATTTCATGAAATATCTAGCTATTTATTCTTAAGGGTAAGTGTTACTTATTTGCACCTAACTATCAACTGAGTAAACGATGTTTATCGTAATTAAAAATTATCTTTCCAACTTCTAAGAGCTGTAAAAGTATCTAATTCGCTTGAAATTGACTTATTAGCATATTCACTGACACTTTGTTGTATATTCATATCAAAGCTCCGTAAGAATGGATTAATTTGTTTTTCTCTTAAAATTGAAGAAGGTAGGGTGCTTTTATTTACAGCCCTTAATTGTTGTACTTGATTATAATAATGTACTAATTCAGGATTACTAGGGTCAACGGTTAAAGCAAATGTTAAGTTTGCTAATGTATATTCATGAGTACAATAAACGAGAGTTCTTTCTGGTAAATTTTTTAATTTTGTTAATGATTGCAGCATTTGTTCCGGAGAGCCTTCAAAAATCCTTCCACATCCTGCTGAAAATAATGTATCTCCACAAAACAGAATGTTTTCATTATGATAAGCAATATGTCCAAGGGTATGTCCTGGTAGGTCTATCACCTTAAAAGAAAGATCTAGTGACGCTAAATGAATGTTATCATCTTGTTTAAGTTTGTGGGTAGAGTGAGGGATATTTTCATTTTTTGGTGAATATATTTCGAGAGGCCAGTTTTTCTCTTGGCAATATTCATAAAGCCTTTCAATTCCACCGATATGATCAGCATGATGATGAGTCACTAATATTGATGATAATATTAAATTATTCCTTTCAAGGTATTCAATACATACTTGAGCATCACCTGGATCTACTAAAGTCAGGTAATTTGAGCTTTTGGAAGAAATAGCCCAAATATAATTATCAGAAAATGCTTTAATGCCGACGATTAAATTTTTAGTTGTAATTTGACTTTGTGGCATAGATCATTCTCAATAAGGTTAATAACTTATTATACTGTTACTTGTGTAACTGAAACCAGCATAAATGAAACCAGCATTAGCATTTAGACAACCTCATTATCCTTCTTCGTGGGCCAAGTTGCCAAATGGAGAGTTAATCTTAAATGAAATAAATCAAGTTTTAGCGCCATGGTGGCCAAAGCTTTTTGGCTATCATTTACTCAAAATTGGTGCTTTAAGTAGTTTTGTCGATAGTAAAAATTGTCCTATAAAACATCAGGTCACTTTGTTGGAAAATAAAAAACTAGCTGATGGTTCTGATATTCCTATATTTGCTGAAGTAGATGACTTACCTATTTTAGAGCATAGTGTTGACGTTTGTGTGCTTACACACGCTCTAGAGTTTTCGTTAGATCCACATCATGTCATTCGAGAAGCCAATCGAACATTGATCCCTAATGGTTATTTAGTTTTATCGGGTTATAACCCTTTTAGTTTGGCCGGATTGAATAGTTTTATTCCATATCGACGACAACAATCCCCTTGGAATGAACGATTTTTCTCAGCGATGAGGGTAAAAGATTGGCTTCATTTGATGGGCTATGAAATATTAATGGATGAACGTTGTTTACATTCATCACTTGCTAAAGAAATGAGCCAGGGCTTTATCTCTCGAAATTGGCGTAAACTTGCTCAACGATACTTCCCTCAATTAGGTTCTATTTATGTAATAGTCGCTAAAAAACGCGTTTTACCTTTGACTCCAATAAAACCTAAATGGAAATTACGAGCCCAACTTAAACCAGTAAATGTCTCTACAGTGAATTCTTCAAGACAACAAAAATAATTGTGATTAAAATTTTATAAATACTGAACTTGAGATAAAAATTAAGATAATATTGTTTTAATCAACCTTTAGACATAGTAAGTCATGAATAGAAACGAATTTGAATTATATTTAAATCAACTCCTTAAGCCTGAATTAATTAAAGACTTTTGCCCAAATGGATTGCAAATTCAAGGTAAAGAAGCAATAACTAAAATAGTTACTGGTGTTACCGCAACCCAGGCTTTAATTAATCGAGCTATTGATGAAAGTGCCGATGCGATCATTGTTCACCATGGTTATTTTTGGAAAAATGAATCTTATGTTATTCGCGGTATGAAACATAAACGTATCAAAGCGTTGCTTGATAATAACATTAATCTTTTTGCTTACCATTTACCGCTCGATATCCACCCAGTTCTAGGAAATAATGCTCAATTGGCAAAACTATTAGATATCAATATAACTGGTCCACTGGAGTTAGGTAATCCTCAAAGTGTAGCTATTCAGGGTGAGTTTTCTTCTCCAATTTCTGCTACTGATTTTACAGCGAAGATTAATCAAACGTTAAATCGTGAATGTTTACATATTGCCCCAGAGTCAAATAAACGTATAAAAACCATTGCATGGTGTAGTGGTGGAGGACAAAACTATATTGAGCTAGCTGCAGAACAAGGTATTGATGCTTTTTTATCGGGTGAAGTCTCCGAACAAACTACACATGTCGCTCGTGAAATGGATATACATTTTTTTGCTGCTGGCCATCATGCTACAGAACGTTATGGTGCGAAAGCTTTAGCTGAATATTTACAACAAAATTTGTCGTTAGATGTTTCGTTCATTGATATTGATAACCCAGTTTAATATTTATTTAAAAATTTAATTGCAGATTATTTTTTTAACCACTGAACGAACAAACCAATGCTTTCATACCATGCATGTGTTGTTTGAGTTAAATTATGGCTTTTGGGCAAGTAATATGACCAGTTTTTTGGGCTTTCAATATTTTTAACCCAATTGCTTGCGGGGGCTGCAATCACCTTAACACCTTGTTGCTCAAAATAATTTACAGAGCGAATCATATGATCAGCATTAGTTACAAGAATAACATTTTTTCCTTTTACTCTAGGAGCAATAAGTTCAGATTCTTCTTCGGTATCTTTTGGGAAATTTTCTATCAATATTTTAGTTTCAGGAACACCAAGTAAAATAGCTGCTTGTTTTACTGTTTCAGCGTTTGATTTATTATCGTCAAACGATGCACCTGATGTAATTAGTTGTGCTTCAGGGTGTAATTTGAAAATTCTTAATGCTTCAACTAATCGTTGTAAAGAACAAGGCATTAATTGTGATGTTGCTGGAATAGCTTGGTTTGTAGTATGTCCACAGCCTAATATAACAATGTAATCAATTTTTTTACCTGAATAGGAATAACTTTCATAACTACTTTCTATAGGTTGCATTACTTTGTCTGAAACAAAACCAGTTGACGATAGGAATAATAAAATACTCGCACTTAACAAGCATTTAAAACTTAAAGAAGGTTTTCTTTTAAATGTAACTATTGAAACTATTAATAATAGTGTTATCAAACTCAACGGCATTATTAATAAACCAATGATCTTTTTGAGTAAAAACAGGTCCATTTAAACCAATAATATCTTATTTATAATAAAGTACATGGTATCAAGCTTTTAGCTCCAAAACATCAAGTAAGGAGTTTTTCAGAACCTATATATAATAAAGTGTAACTTTTATCCTATTGGTCTATTGATTTGCAGTAAAAAATAAGGTTTAATTGGCTCGTTGTTAAATTAGAATATTTACTCAATTTATTTGAGGTCTAATTTACACACCAGAAGAGGAGCAATAGCTAGGTAAATAACACGAAGAACCACATTCTTATGACTGTTATTGAGGGAGACTATTGCCGAGAGTATTAGAAACGTGGAGTTTGATACTCGGTCACTAAGGTTGAATCCTTAGGATTGTCACCTCTGTTCATATATTTTGAACAGAATAGGGTGGAGAGCTTCTGGCTGAAATGTTTAGTTTGTACTTTATACATACCTTTCTTCAGTCACGCTCTTCCTTGATGTATTTATTGCTAAAAATTAGCGAGAAGGGAGACTTTATCATGTCAGTAGTTTCATTAAATGATAATAATTATATAACCGTATCTAAATTTGGTGGAACCAGTGTTGCTGATCATCAAGCGATGCTGCGTTGCGCTCATATTATTAAAAATGATCAATCAAATCGAGTTGTTGTTGTATCGGCAAGTTCAGGAGTTACCAATTATCTTGTTCGCTTAAGCCAAGAGAATATCTCAGAAATAGAACAAAAACAGATAGTTGAAAACATAAAAAGAATTCAGCTGAATATATTGAAACATTTGAATGATAGTAATGCTTTAGAAAAACAAATATTGACATTACTTGATGAATTAAGTGCTTATGCAAAAGCACAATCATTAAACCATAGTGCTCGTATTGCAGATTCAATTTTGTCTTTTGGTGAACAAATGAGTTCACTCATTTTTGCCCAAGTATTACAATCAATAGGTGTTAATGGTCATACTTTTGATGTTCGTCAGATTATGAAAACAAATAACTTATATGGTCAAGCGGTTGTTGATTTAGCCCAACTTTCAAAGTGTACAGCTCAAGTTTTACAACCGAAGTTGAAAAATGAAGTTATTGTTACTCAAGGATTTATCGGACAAAATGACGATGGCTATACGACAACACTTGGACGAGGTGGCTCTGATTATAGTGCAGCATTAATCGCAGAAGCATTAAATGCTAAAAATTTAGCAATTTGGACTGATGTTGTCGGTATATTTACCACAGATCCTCGCATAACCGATCAAGCTCGAGCTATTAAAGAAATAAGCTTTGGCGAAGCGGCTGAAATGGCTACTTTTGGAGCTAAAATATTACACCCTGCGACGTTAATTCCTGCAATGAGACAGAATATTCCAGTATTTGTTGGTTCGAGTAAAGAACCAGAGAAAGGTGGCACTCGTATCCAAAAGAAAGTGGAATCAAAACCAACATATCGTTCAATATCATTAAGAAAAGAACAAACACTAGTTACAGTAAAAAGCCCCGCTATGCTTCATGCAAGTGGCTTCTTAGCAAAAGTTTTTGCTGTACTTGCAAAACATGAGCTAAGTGTTGATTTAATTACAACGTCAGAAATTAGTGTGGCAATGACATTTGATAATCCAACCGGCTCTACTCAAGCATTATTAAATTCTACAGTTGTTGAAGAATTGGAACAACTTTGTGAAGTTTCTGTTGAGAATGGGTTGTCATTAATTGCTGTTGTTGGCAACAGTATCCATAAAACAAATGGGGTTGGTACCAGTATTTTTGATGCTTTATCTGGAATAAATGTTCGTATGATTTGCCAAGGAGCGAGTGAGCATAATTTATGTTTTTTAGTAAATGAAACACAAGCTAATGAAACTGTTGAAAAATTGCATAATACTTTATTTGCATAATGACAAAATTAAGAAAATAGATGTTGTATCTAACAATATCTATTTTCTTTAATTTAAATGTTTAACTTTCATAACATAGCGGATCGACAATATTATTATCGCTAAAAGCTTCTAACCTTTCTTGGCAAGCGCCACATTTCCCACAAGCCTTTTCTCTACCGTTATAACATGTCCAAGTTTGACTATAATCTAAGCCCATTTTAATACCGTCGGTTAATATGTCAGTTTTAGAAACTTCAAGATAAGGGCTGAAAATCTCTATCGCTTCATAATTGGCAATTTGGCAAACATCATTCATTTTATTCACAAATTCAGGACGACAATCTGGGTAAATAGCGTGATCGCCTGAGTGAGCTCCATAATATACTTGAGAAGCGCCGACTGAAACTGCATATCCAACAGCTAATGACAGTAAAATCATATTCCTATTTGGAACAACCGTTGACTTCATTGACTCAGCTTCATAATGCCCTTCAGGGATATCAATATTATCGGTTAACGAAGAACCTGCTAATAACTGATTAATTGCAGAAATATCGATCACTTTATGTTTTACATTCAAAGAGTTACAAACTGAACTTGCACACTCAAGTTCTTTGACATGGCGTTGTCCATAATCAAAAGACAAAGCAAAAACTTCTTTACCATCTTTTAAAGCACGATTTAATACCGTAAATGAATCCATTCCGCCAGAGTAAATTACGACGACTTTATTACTGATATTGTTGCTCATATTGCTGCTCTCTGAGGTATAATAAAAAACTTGCGCATTCTACTTTAAATTACTTCGGCAATAAATAGGTAAAAAAAGCCTCTATGAGCATTAACTACAAAATTAACGAATTATTTGAAACTATCCAAGGGGAAGGAGCTTTCACTGGCCAGCCTTCAATTTTCATTCGCCTTCAAGGTTGTCCTGTCGGTTGTTCTTGGTGTGATACAAAACACACGTGGGAAATTAATTTAGAAGATAAAGTTGACCAACATACTATGCTTGAAAAGGTTGTTGAATCTGACCACTGGAGTTCTTTATCGGTAGAAGAAATATTAACAATATTTAAAGATAAAAATTACCAGGCAAAACATATAGTGATCACTGGTGGTGAGCCATCTATGGTTGATTTAACTCCTTTGTGTACAACTTTAGAGTCAAAAGGTTATAGCTGTCAAATTGAAACTTCTGGTACTTTTGAAATTAAAACAACACCAAAATGTTGGGTGACAGTTTCACCAAAAGTAAACATGAAAGGAGGTTATAAAATTCTAACTTCTGCAATGCAAAGAGCGAATGAAATTAAACACCCTGTTGCAACAGAGCAGCATATTGATGATCTAAAAGCACTAATAATTGAACACAATGTTAGTGATAAACAAGTTTACTTACAACCAATAAGCCAAAAAGAACGTGCTACAGAGTTAGCTATACAAACTTGTATCGAAAATAATTGGCGATTATCAATACAAGTTCATAAATACATTGGCATAGAATAAATTCTAATAATAATAAAATATTTTCTAAGAATACTAAGATGTGATTAAAGGGAATTTTACAGAAATAGTAACACCTTGAGGATTATGATGATTACTCGCTTGTATTTTTCCTTGATGAAATTCACATATTAATCTGGCTATATATAAGCCCAAGCCTAAGTGAGGGCGTTTGTCTTGGATATTATCGATATGATTTTCTCTGATAGAAATCATCGAATCAAAAAGTCGTTCAGTCATTTGTTCGGGAAGATATTGACCGTTATTACTAATATGAAGTTGAAGAAAGCCAGCACTTTGTTCTAATGATAAAATAATCCTTTTATCTTGGCTAAACTCTATTGCGTTACAGACCACTTTATCAAGTAATTGAGCTATATGCTCAGGAGAACCATCGATAAATGCAACTTCTTTTTCAGCCATTATTTCAAAATTATGATCTTGATAAATCTGTCTATACCCTTGAATACAACCATTTAAAACATCATAAAAGTTGAATTTTACTTTCTCTGTATTTTTTAACATTTCTTCTAAACGAGTTGCTTCACTCATGTTCGTTAAAATTAAATTAAGTCGATTTAAACCTTGTTGAGCTCTATCAATATAAGCATTGGTTTGATCAGGTAATTGCTGTTGCATTGATAAGTTTTCTAATGAAGTTCGAACCACTGCAATAGGTGTTCGAAGCTCGTGAGAAAGCCGAGATGACATATTTTCTAGATAATGGTTGTATTGACTTAATCGACTTACTGCCGTTGAAAAGCTTCGGGATAAATCACCTATTTCATCATTGGTATTCGATGCCATCATTTCTTCGTTTATGCGACCATGCTCATCAATGGCTTTTTCCGCTTGATTTCTTAGTGAACGGATTCGGTTTGAAATTCTCGATGCGAAAAAGAAAAAGGCTAAAATACCAAACATCATAATAGCTAAAATACTGGTGAATAACTTCTCTAATGCTTCATTTCTAACTGTACGAATGCCGTTATTTGTTTCTTCAACAATAACTGCACCATGAACGTTGTTACCAAAATATATAGGATAGGCGGCTGTTAAAATTACGGCTTTATTATCACTTGATAGACGCCATTGAGACATTGGGTCACCTGATAAAGCAGACTCAATATGTTCTCCGGTTAAATTTTGTGCATCATAAAGTTTATCAATAAACTCTTTAGGTGGTTGAGAGAGTAATTTATTAAATAAAGGCTTCAATAAGGTTTTTAACCATGAGTGCCATTCATTATCATACTTGTTTTTAGAGTTTTTTTGCCATAGCCCGTTTGCTCTTTGAATATTTCCTGCTTTTGCTAGAACGCGATGATGCTTGTCTACTACCCAAACACTTGAATTACTATAGCTCATCCCTTTAACAATACGCTCTATTTCTGGTGATGGTACGAGTATTGTACCTAATGACTCAGCGGTACTTGGGTTTGCACTTGCTATAGTGCTTAACGTTTGCCCAAATTCGCTATCTACATCATGGATAGCAAAAGCTAAATTGTCGCTAATGTTTTTTAGAGGAACTCTAAACTCAATGTTATAACCTTGCGAAGTAGCTAACCACTTTCCTTGTATAAAATTAGTAGGCAATGGTGCTGGATTTTGTTCTAGTTCTATTTGAAAAACATCTAGCCAACCAGCTTCTTTATTGGTTAACAAAAATCGCTGAAATTCACCTTTTGGTGTAGTAAAAGCAAGTTCAAGTCGATCATTTAATTCGATGCTACGTGCATTCTTATTACGATAAACTAAGTGGTCATCAACCACACTAATAAAAAAGTACAGGTATTTGTCAAACTTACCAACAGCAGCAGTAAAATTGTTTGTTAATTGGGATATAGGAAGTTGATTTGCTGAATCAGATTTAGTTAATTGATTATCAAAACCATAATAATGTGCTTTTTCAATAAAATTTGGCCAGTCTTGATGTTTTCCGTCTAAATTTATTGGCTGTGATAACTGATATCCGTATAAATCTTTGCCTTTTTCGACACTTGGTAAAAAACTTGCCTGATTATTAAATAGGTTGGGACGTTCGTGTAGTGCCGTTGCAAGTGCTCTAGCTGTTCCAATAATAGTTTGCTCTTGTCCAAATCTAAGATATTTTTCCATTTCCCAAACATATTGATAACCAAACCATGGTATAGCCACTAAAAAAGAGGAAAGCAGTAGAAGTTTGCTGCGAAGGCCGAATCTAAAATTCATCTTTATTTTGTTGCCTTGTTAATGGCGTTATCACCTGATATTTGATTCCATCGGTAACCCATTCCATAGACCGTTTCTATACAATCAAACTCATTATCGTGAATAATAAACTTTTTTCTGATCCTTTTAATATGTGAGGTAATTGTACTGTCATCAACATAAATTTTTGAATCTTGCATAAGTTGTTGGCGATTTTTTACGTGACCTGGATTTTTCGCTAACGCATAAACCATCCAAAATTCAGTAATAGTTAAATCTATACTTTGTTCTTGCCAGAAGACACTCATGCGTTGACTATCAATAGTTAAAGGCCCTATAGAAACTAGGTGGTCTTGTTGTGTTGGTTTTTTAAGTGCATCTTCTCTTCTAAAAAGTGCAGCAATTCTTGCAGTTAAATGGGGTAAACTAATATCCTTAGTTAAATAATCATCTGCACCTATTCGCAAACCAGAAACTGTATCAACGTCATTATCTCTTGCTGTTAAAAATATGATAGGTAAAGTAACTGAAATATTTCTAAGCCATTGGCATAAAGTAAAACCGCCGTCATATTCTTGTTCAAGGCCAATATCTAAAATAACCAAATGAGGTAACTTAATTTGAAAAGCTTGAGTGGCACTATTTCTATTCGCATAGGTTTGTACTTGATAACCTTGAGCACGTAATACATCAGCATAATTTTCTCTAATAGCTGCTTCATCTTCTACAATAGCAATTCTTTTTGACATTTCAGTATGTTTTCCTTTTATGAATCAATATTGCGGATGTTTTTCTGACACCGCAACTATATAAAAGTTTATTGTTAAATTCCTCAAATCAGTGATATTGCCATATTGTTGCCACATTTGTTCAGCATATTGCCCTTTTTGTGACCTGAACTTGGCTTTTTTAATTGTTTAAATAACATCATTGAATCGCTTTGAGGTTATTCAGAGTGCGTTAATTGAGAAATATACATTTAACAATAAAAGGCAAAAAACTATGAACAAGCAAAAGAGAAATAAAAGCATGAAAAATTCAGCAATTACCTTAGCATTGATTGCAACAATGTCATTATCACCAGTAATGGCAAAGGACGTGGAAGCTATTAGTAAGCATCAACAAAAAATAGACAATGAAAATATTGGTTTTGGTACTGGCGTTGTTATTGGTGCTGTAGTTGCTGGCCCGCTAGGTGCAATTGTAACTGGGTTGGTAGGAGCCTTTACAGCAAAACATTTAAATGCAGTTAATGAAAATGATGAATTAACGGAACAGATTTCTTCAGAACAAAGCCAACATCAGTTGGCTTTAGAAAAGTACCAACAAAAACTACAACGGCTAGAACAGGGTTATCAAAATGAATTATTGGCACTTCAGAAAAACCAACAAAACACGAGTCAGCTTCAAGCTGAAAATTTATTGATGAGTTTACAGTTCTCAACAGGTTCTAGTGAGTTAAAGCCTCATTATGAAGGCCAAATAAACTCATTAGTTAGTTTACTCAAACAAGCACCAGACTTATCCATTGATTTATCTGGATATACTGATTTACAAGGAAGTGATGAGTTAAATCATGCATTATCTATTGCTAGAGTAAACGCTGTAAAACATGCGCTATTAAATCAAGGGGTTGAAGCTGAACGTATAAATTTATTCGCCTTTGGAGAAAAATCGCCAGTTGTCGCAAATAATGAAAAAGAAACGAGCTTTTATGATCGTCGTGTTGTAATTAAGTTAAAAAAAGATAATGGATTGACGTTAAATTCACAAACGGTGAGTAATTACTAAGAATTTGATTTTTAATTATAATAAAACCAAGTCGTAAACTTGGTTTTATTTGCTGAAAATTTTGAATTTAATTTACTTTGCCAAAGGAGAAATATAGCCATTAGGTTTGAGTGCTAAAACATCACAATTTAAATTGTCGATCACATGTTCAGCTGTATTACCAATGAGTGCAGCTGAAAAACCTGTTCTTCCAATGGTACCTAGTATGACAAGTTCAGCATCTAACTCTTCAGAGAGCCTTACAATTATATCCTCAGGTAAACCTTCTTCAACATGCGTATGATCTTTGTTGATACTGAACTTTTCTGCATGGTTTTGCATAGCTTCAACGTGATGGTTAAACATTGATTCGTTATATTCGCTGGCATTAAACTCTGGAATTTCTATTGCAATATTGACAGGTGTACCAGGGAAAGAGTTTACTAAATGAATATTAGCTTTAATGAGCTTCGATAAATTAACGGCTTCTTCGGTTATTTTAGTGTTAAGAGATTGATGTTCAAGTTCATCACTACCAACATTAAGCGCCGCAACAATATTTCCATTCATTGGCCAAGAATGTTCTTTAACTAATAATACAGGGCATGGGCATTTTCTTAGAATATGCCAATCTGTAGGGGTGAAAATCACAGATTTCAATTTATCATGCTGATGTGTTCCTTTAATCACAATGTCATAACCATTAGTCATTACTTCTGCAATAATGGGTTCAAATGGACGGTTATGCCAAATTACATTTGAATCGATAGCAATTCCATCATGAGGGATAGTTTTGAGTAATTCATTAAGCCATTGAGTACGATCATTAATTAATGATTGTCTCATCGCTTCTCTTTCATCACTCGATAACATGGTGGTCATTTCATATGAAAAGTCATAAATTGAGAGGAAAGCGGTGATACGAGCTTTAGTTTGAGTTGCTAGCTCTATTGCTCTTTTTAGCGCTTTTTGATCTTCAGTAGTTGGATCAATTATCGCTAATATTTGTTGATATTTTTCCATTATCGACTCCAATTTTGTCAATACATAGTGATTATTTTTAGTATAGTTATATTCTTATAAAACACACAGTTAAAGCTTGTTTTAAATCAAAAATCAAGCTTTAAATTGAATTAACACGGAAGGGAAAATAATGTTAGGGAAATAGTTTAAATAGGGGGAATGAAAAAGGCTGCTATAAAGCAGCACAATCTTCTAATTTGTCACTATCTAAAATAGTGATTAACTTACCGTCTACTTGAATGAGACCATTCTTATGAAAACGATTTAGTAAACGACTAATCGTTTCAACAGTTAGTCCAATGTAATTACCAATATCACTACGTGTCATTGTTAATCTAAATTCAGTAGCTGATAAACCTCTGGCATGATAGCGAGTGCTGAGGGCACTAAGAAAAGTTGCTAAACGTTGTTCAGCATTTTTGCGATTAAGTAAGGTTAACATTTCTTGATCTGTTTTAATTTCAGAACTCATCATACGTAAAATTTGTTTTTTTAACTTTGGCATATTATTCGATAATGCATCTAAAGTATTATAAGGAATTTCACATACCATTGATGTTTCTAAAGCTTTAGCAAAACTTGGATGTTCAGATTCAGCAATAGCATCGAAGCCTAATAAATCTCCTGCTAAATGAAAACCTGTGATTTGCTCTTCACCACTTTCATTAACTGTAAATGTTTTAAAAGTGCCAGATCGAATAGCATAAAGTGATTGCATTTTTTCACCATCTTGAAAAATTTGCTCACCTTTATGAATAGGGCGTTTGCGATCAATAATTTGATCAAGTGTTTCTAGTTCTTTGTCATTAAGAGAAAAAGGTAAGCATAACTCACTGATACTACAGTTTTGACAATGAATATGCTGTTGTGCTGAACACTGATTTTTGTACATGTTGCCCTTAATTTCTATATGGGAATGATAATCGACAAGTTCAATATTATTAAAACATGAGCTCGGTTGCAAATTTTAAAGTAATTAATCCATAAAATATCAATAATAAGGCCATTAATTTTCTGAATAATATGTTCTGTAAAATTAGTTTTATGTTAATAATCCCAAATGAAATTGTTAATAATGCTGGAAGAGTTCCTAGACCAAAAAATGTCATAATTAGAGCTCCATTTACTGCATTACCACTTGCCAAAGACCACGTTAATGTTGAATAGACTAAGCCACAGGGCAACCATCCCCATAACATGCCAAGTAATAAAGATTTTTTAACGGTATCAATAGGGATAAGCTTTTTACTAATCGGGGATAGAATTTTCCATAGACGCTTGCCAATAAATTCAACTTTAGTTAACCACATTAACCATTGCCCGATGTATAACCCAAGTAATATAAGAAAAATGCCAGCAAACATTTTTAAGGCAACAATTGGAAAGCCAATACTTTTAACGGCTATTGAACCAGTAAAACCAGCTATTGCTCCAATAAGAGAGTATGAAAATATACGACCAATATTATAACTTAATAAATAAGGAAGTTTTGATTGTTGCTGATCAGGTAAAGCTGAAGTTAGCATTGTGGTTATGCCACCACACATAGAAATACAGTGTCCACCGCCTAAAAAACCAATGATAAAAGCTGAGAGAAAATCTAAATCCATTTTTCACTAAAATAATAAAAATCAATTTAGATGTTAACATTTTCTAGACTAAGTCAAAATCTTTATTGATTTGTTTAATCTTATTCGCTTTTAAATACTTGACGAGCCAGTTAAATTTACAATGTAAAATAAACAATCATTTTGAGCTATTTCAAAACTCGGTGTGGCCATAAAAATTCGAAGGTTTGTAGCACAAACCAATTGGTTATCTCTTACTGTAAAATAATCAGAAATGACATTTTCTTGATTTTCATTAATCAATTGTAAGTTATCTAGGCCGTGTTCATCTAACCAGCCAAGCATTTGTCCTTTATGGGCTCCACCAAAATTGAATTGTTCGATTTTTGACAATAATGTTACACCATTGTTTCCTTCATTATGATTACTGTAAGAAAGGCTTTTATGAGGCTTAAGTTCTAGTCGTAGTGGTTTGTAAACTATTTCAACCGATTTTTCTTGATGAAAATTATCTATTGATGGGCAACTTGCCAATTGATGTATTCCCTCGAATGCAACTTCATGGGCTTGTTCGTCATTTGCTCCGCCGCATTCAATGGTGATTGTAGGACAATTAAAGTCTTGTTCCATTAATGCCCCTAATTCCAAACCAGATAGTATTATTGCATCACAGAAAAATGATGTAAGCGATAAGCCTCTTGTTGATAACAATGGAGATACAGCAAACGCAGGGCCTGAACCAGAAGTGTTATGTAAGTCAACGACAACTTCAGGGCTTACTTCATTTATAGCATTTTCGATAGCTTTAGCGCGCTTGTAATAACCATGGTTTTGGCTATTACCAAAACAACGATTTATGTCTAGACCTTTTTCTAAAAACCTATGACTTAAAAGTGGTGTAGCATTAGCTGCTTCGACAGAGCATATGATAAATCGTAAATTTGTTTCAGGGGAAGGTAACTCACCATTAGATGTTAACCAACGATGAATAGCGATTAAACCTGAGGGTTCGTTACCGTGTAACAAAGTAACAATGACTCTACATCTTTTAGGATCTTTACCTGTAATATCAATAATGGTTGGCACATCTAATGAAAGCAAAAATTGTTGAAAATCGGCTTTTAAGGTTATTTCGTCAGGATTTTCTAAATATTCGATGTCACTAAAGTCTATGTTCATATTCATTCCCATGTAGCTACTGGCTGACAGCTTCTACTATTTTTTATATAGTGTTGAACAAGCTGCTGGCACGCTTTATCGTTGGTCATTTTTCTTTGTAAACGTTCTAAAGTATTCTTTTGCCATACAGCGCCAGTAAACTGTTTAGCTAAACGTTCTTCTATTATGCTGAGATAATACTGTGCTTCTTTTTCATTTATATTGAGAGAAATCAATCCTTTCAATGCTGTAGGCAATAATTTTGCAATTACTTGTTTTATGTCAATTTCTTGGGGTTGTACTTTATTTTTACTTGGCCACAAAATTTTTGCATCTAGGCCTGATTGTGCAGCTCGGTAAAAGTTATATTCAGCATATTTAAAAGGGATATAAGTAATTAATTCTTCAATATCATTTTGTAATCCGGTAGCTAAACCAATCGCGAATGCTGCATTGGCAATCATATCAACAGAAGTAGGACCTGCAGGTATTGCTCTAAATTCTATTCTGATATGACCATTGTTATCAGGGCTGTATACCGGGCGGTTCCACGGCCAGATTGTGCCTAAATGAAAACATAATTCTTCTAATGCTAAATTGTTTTTATGCTTGTTTTTATTAACATAAGGGATGAGTGGAGGGTACAAAGCTACTGTCTGCGCAAAAAACTCCCAAATGTTATTTCTCAGCCAGCCATGTCCAAAATTAACACGAGTAGGTTGTTGCCATTGAAATTGTTTCCTGTGGCGAATATCTAAAGATTGTTTAAATAAGGCAATTCTTGTTTCATGCCACAAGGTCTTTCCTAAAAATATGGGGGAATTGGCAGAAATTGCGGTGACTAGTGACAAAGTTAATTGAGCGGCATTAAAAGTATTAACTAATTGCTCAGGCTTTGTCATTAAATGTACTTGAAATGAAGTATTTGCTCCTTCAGCGCAAATATCAGAAAAATCGACAAGCAAGGGGTCTTTACCATTAATATTTATTTTAAAGTTTTCACCTCGTTCTTTATATAAATGTTCAGCTAAACAAGTATATCTAGGAATATTTGTCATACATTGGGTATTTAAGTGTTTTTTTCTTAGTGTTGGAAGAATACCTATGGGTGTTATATTGGTATCGCACTCGTTTGCAATTTTTTCGAGTTTGGCGATTTTGTGACTCATTTCATTGTGCAATTGACTAAATGGTTTACCTCGCTGAATAACGGGTAACAGGTTGAGTTCTAAATTATATTGATTTAATTCAGGTTGGAATTGTTTGTCGTTTATTTTATTCAGAATAAGTTGATTATTGAGTTGTGCTTCACCGTGTTCATCGACTAAATATAATTCTAATTCGGCCCCCATTTTTAATTCTTCAGTGCCGAATTTAGGGGAAGAAATATTTTCTTTTAATTGTTCTAATTGTTCGAAAAGCTTGTTTTGAAAAAGATTATAGTCATGTCCAGTAAAAATTGATTGTTCAATATTTTGCCCCATAGCTACCGTCCTTTTTGTTAACTTGACGACAGCATGTCATACTCAAAGATGTTGATTTTTGATTAAGGTCAATAAAATTTTTATTAATTAATTATTGAAATAATTACGGAGAATTAATGCAATCATTGATAACAAAAGCTTTATGTCAAATTGAAAAGTTTGTTATAGGAAAGCCAGAACAAGTTAGATTAGCACTTGCTTGTCTATTAGCTAGGGGTCACTTGTTGATAGAAGATTTGCCGGGTATGGGTAAAACAACTTTAGCGCATGTTTTAGCATCTTCATTAGGACTTAGTTATCAACGGGTTCAATTTACGAGTGATTTATTACCAGCTGATGTTATTGGTGTTTCAATTTTCGATTCAACTAACCAAAACTTTACCCTTCACAAAGGACCCATTTTTAATCAAGTTGTTTTGGCGGATGAAATTAATCGAGCAAGCCCTAAAACACAAAGTGCTCTATTGGAAGCAATGGAAGAAAATAGTGTCAGTATCGATGGAAGTACGCATAATTTACCAAGGCCTTTTTTTGTTATTGCAACTCAAAACCCTATCTTTCACGCTGGTACCTATCCTTTACCTGAATCACAATTAGATCGTTTTATGATGAGAATTTCATTAGGTTTTCCTGATCGAGATGCGGAAAGGAAAATATTATCTATGACAAATAAGTCAGTTGATTTAACGGATGTTGATGCATGTATCACACTTGAACAACTACAGAAAATTCAAAAGCAAGTAAGTGAAACACATGTTTCCGAGTCTATTCTTGATTATGTTATTGCATTATTTCAACACACCCGAACTGGAGAAATATCTGTTAATCCTCTTTCGCCTCGGGCGGGTAAGTCATTAATTGCTGCCGCGAAAGCCTGGGCCTTTATGGAAAATAGAGCGCATGTCGTACCTGATGATGTTAAAGCCGTGTTTAGCTCTGTTTGTGAACACAGAATGGTTGGCAAGCAATCTCATATGAATGAATTGTTTTCAAATCAATTACTCAAGATGGTTGATTACATTCAACCTTTTGATTCAAAAAATTAAACATTACCGGATATTTTATCTATGTTCACTTCTATAAAAGAACAGATAAATACTGTGATTAATCGACGATTTAATCATTGGTTAAATAAAAGAATGCCGAGCCAACAAAGACAAACCTTAACTCAAAAAAATATTTTTATATTTCCAAGTTATTTTGGTTTTGCCTATTTGTTTTTTATTTTATTACTTTTTATTTTAGGCACTAATTATCAAAATAACTTAATCATTCTTACTAGTTATTTATTTGGCAGTTTGTTTATCACTGCGATGATTTATTGTTTTATGAATTTGGCGGGTTTATCGGTTTCGGCAAAAGGAACATATCAAGGCTTTGCTGAAGACGTTATTAATATTCCAATTGATGTTTCTGCCAAACATTTAAAACAGACCTTATCAATGAACTTTTATGATCATGAATCTATAAATGTATCTTTTATTGACAGTGATCAACCCATAACTTTACCGGTAACTTTTAACCATAGAGGAAGTCATAAACTTAAGCGTTTAATTCTTTCGAGTGAATATCCATTTGCATTTTTTCACTGTTGGACAAAACTACAGTTTGACGTTGAAGTGATTGTTTATCCAAAACCTTTAATTTGTGAAACGTACAATTCAACAACAATTACTGACCAAAGAGAAAATGACCAAGAAAGCGTTGCAGGAGTTATGCAAAAAGGGGAAGATTTCTATGAATTGAAACAGTATCAAAAAGGAGAGCCGTTTAGCCAAGTTGCTTGGAAACAAGTTGCAAAAGGTAATCATTGGATGACTAAGCAATATTCTCAAACCCATAATCATTCGGTAATTTTGACATTATCCGAAATTGAAGGTCTTTCTATAGAAGCCAAGCTTAGAAAGCTATGTTACTTGGTGTTGCAATTACATCAAACAGGCATTGAATTTGGTTTACAATTAAATGATCAAGACACAGATGAGCTAACTACACCAAATTTAGGTGAAGGGCACTTAAAACAATGTTTAGTAGCATTAGCTACTTTTAATTCACCTATAACGAATAATGAGCATAGGTGAAACTTAAATAATGACTTTAACGATTAATAAGTTTTTTTCTAAGAACTCATCAAAAAACAAACTTACGTACTTAAGTATGCCGTACTCACTAAAACTCTCCTTAGTGGCCATTCAAGCATTAAATATTTTAACTTTAGTAACTGAACTTTCATTTTGGTTTATTGCACTTTCATTAGTATGTTTGCTCTGGCATATATCTATCCATCAACAATATATTGCAAAGCCTTCTCGTATTATTAAGTTTTTTATAGCGATAACGGGTTGTATTCTTTTGGGAGTTTCGACTAATGATATGGGGGTTTTAATAGGGATGATCCACTTATTGTGTTTATCATACCTGTTAAAACCATTTGAATTGCATAAAACTAGTGACCTTTATCAATTAATAGTTCTCGGGTTATTTATATTAGCCAGTTCATTTATTTTTAATCAATCTATCTATTTTTCAGTCTTTATTATTATATTGGTGACACTAAATATTGCTTGGTGGTTATGTTACTTTTCTTATAATAAAAACTTATTCATACAATTGAGAACATCTTTTAAATTATTATTACAAAGCTTTCCTTTGGCGATTGTTTTATTTGTTTTTTTTCCAAAAATCTCACCATTTTGGCATGTCCCTATGGCTAAATCGGCAACAACAGGGTTAAGTGATAATGTTTCTGTAGGAGATATTTCAAATTTAGCTTTATCTAATGAATTGGCTTTTAGAGTCGAGTTTTCAAATGAGCGTCCAAATTATAGTCAAATGTACTGGCGGGCTCTAGTTTTAGAGGATTTTGACGGTAAAACTTGGCGAAGAACAAAAAAAACAAAAGAAGATATTTTAAAAAAAGAGCAATTGAATAAAAATTTGGACTTTAATAAACAGCCATTAAGTTATGAAGTGATAGCCGAACCCAGTTACCAACGTTGGCTTTTTTCTTTAGATGTGCCCAAGCTTGAACATGTTAAACAAAATAAGATTGTCTACCAACTTAATGATCAAACATTATTTAGTCGAGATAAAATAGCACAACCGCTATCGTATAAAGTCACTAGTTATATTGATAGCGCAACAGATATAGATCTCACAGATGAAGATAAACACTTAAATATAGCTACAGTTGAAAGATCAAACCCTAGACTTGTGGTGTTGGCAAATAATTTACGTCGTGAGTATCAAGATAACCATGAGCTAATTCAGCAGGTTTTATTAAACTTTAGACAACAGAATTACCGATATACATTAAGCCCGCCGACATTAAGTAATAATAGCCTAGATGAATTTTATTTTGATACTCAAGCAGGATTTTGTGAACATTATGCCAGCAGTTTTACTTTTCTGATGCGTGCTGTAGGTATTCCTGCTCGTATGGTTTTAGGTTATTTAGGAGGGGATTATAACTCTCAAGGCGATTACTACAGTATTTATCAAAGGGATGCGCATGCGTGGAGTGAAGTTTGGTTGTCGGGTGTGGGTTGGGTAAGAATAGACCCTACCGCCGCTGTTGATCCTAGCCGTGTCGAACAAGGTTTCTCTGACCAACTGTTGTTTGAGCAAGAATCTCTTTCTTCTGGTTTTTATTTTGATAGTTACCTAAGTGCAGTTTGGTTGAATAAATTTAAACTGCAGTTTGAGGCATTAGATTATCAATGGACAAAGCTCGTTATTAATTTCTCTCAAGAAAAACAAAAAAACTTATTAAAATCTTGGTTTGGTGATGACTTTAACCTTAAGTCGGCAATCATTATTTCAATAACAATTATTATGACTTGGATGATACTTTGGTTGCTACATTTATGGTCTAAACCCTTAAATAAAACACAAGTATGGATAAGATATTATCTAGATGTACATAATAAACTGAGAGAAATGGGGCTAATTAAAAAAAACGAGCAGTTACAAAAGCAATTTTTGGAGCAAGTGTTATTACACGATACGAATCTTGGGCAATGTTATCAGCGATTTGTAGAGAGTGTTGGTCATTTGCAATATAAAGAAAATACTGAAGATGAAAAAGTCGAATTGATCCAAATAGTGAAACAAGAGTATCGACAATTTTGCCATTTAGTTATTCAAATAATGAAACAAAAAAACAAGTGATAAGTAATATCTGTTTAACTTATGAATATACTGACTGAGCTATCTTTTTATAAACGTTACCCGACAAGCTTTGCGTAAATACTCATCATTAATTGTAAATTAAAAACACTCGTAAATGTGTAGTAAAATACTGTTTTTATAACAAAAAAATATTTAAAAATTAATCTTCTTTAAAATAAATAGCTTATAAAATTTCAAACAAACCTTTTACATAATAGTAACATTCTGTCATTTGCTTAAGCCTTAAAATCGATCTAAATTTATAGGTAACGTTATTATTACAGGTTGAGCATATGCATTCTCACTCGGATAGTCGTTTACAATATGACATGGTCAAAGTGGTTTCTGTTTTATCGTATTTAACAATTGTTGGCTGGTTAGTCGCTTTAGTTCTCTATGGTGATCATAAATCTTCTTTTGCGCGTTTTCATTTACGTCAATCACTTGGTTTAGTATTAACCGGTGCTATTTTAGCTTGTATTCCTTTAATCGGCTGGGTACTCTCCTTTGGTATTGTTTTGGGCTGGTGTTTAGGTTTATTTCATGCCATTAATGGTCAAAGACGATCACTTCCTCTTGTTGGAGATTTCTACCAAACACATCTTGATTTCATCAAATAAATATCATTTTACAACTTCAGATATTGTCAAAAAATCATAATACCTTATAAATCTACTAGTGATTTATAGGGTGATATGATTAAATTAAATTAATGCATTAATCTCAAACAAGGCTATCTGTTGATCTACCTTTATCCCGCTAATAAAATGGAAAATTTATTAGCACTTGTTGAGAAAGTTCAGCAAATATCTCCACTCCCAATATTCTCTAAAGAAACCTTTGTTGTACAAAACGCAGGAATGCAGCATTGGCTAAATATGTCTTTAGCCGATAAAAGAGGTATTAGTATAAATGTTGATTATGCGTTACCTGCTCAGTTTTTATGGGGAATAGTCAGAACCCTTGTAAATAATGGGAAAGAGGTTGAACAAGCACCATTTTCAAGAGAGGCAATGTGTTGGCGAGTTTATCAGTTGTTAGCTGAAAAACGAGTTAGAGACGATGAAGTCTTTAGGCCTGTTACACAATATTGGCAAGATAGTAATGAAGGAAAATATAAAGGTTATTCAAAAGAATGTTTTAGTAAGGAGGAGAATTTAAAACGTTATCAATTAGCTTGTCAGCTAGCTGACTTGTTTGAACAGTATCTTGTTTTTCGTCCTGATTGGATTGATTGTTGGCAGTCAGGAAATTATATTCAAAATAGCCTCAATGAATTAGAAAGTAAAAACTTGCAGCCTAATTTTAATTCTATGGAAGAATGGCAAGCAAAACTTTGGTATTTGTTAGTTGAACATCAAGATTATAACCCGATCAAATTACTGGATTTGGCAAAGCATAATTTAGAAAGTTATCGTCATGTTATTCCTAAAAGACTTTGTTTTTTTGGTATCAATGCGATGGCACCTATGTGGCTATCTTTCATTAATGCTTTAAGTGAGTTTACTGAAGTTCATTTTTTTCATTTAAACCCTTGTGTTGATTATTGGGGCGATATACTTTCTGAAAAGCAGGCAATTAAAAATAGTGATAAATGGACACAAAAGCATCAGTTGATGAATGACTCTGTGGGTAACCCTTTATTAGCTAATTTAGGACAACAAGGGCGAGAGTTTTTAGTGTTATTACAGCAATATTCGATGGTGAATATTGAAGCTTTTGAGTCAGCTATCAATTACGAAAACAATAGCCAGCCAACGATTCTTTCAAAATTACAAGATGATATTTTAACGTTAACGGATGCCCGAACAGATTCATCAACTGTAAATGACGATTCTATAGTTATCACTAGTGCACATAGCGCATTGCGCGAAGTTCAAGGTTTGCATGATTGGCTATTACATCAATTTAATGATGATAATGAACTAACACCTAAAGATGTTTTAGTGATGTGTCCTCAAGTTGAGCAATATGCGCCTTATGTAAATGCGGTTTTTGCGAGAGGCTGGCAAGACTTAGGTAATGATATCCCTCCATTACCTTGTTCTATCGCCGATCGAATATCTAAAGATTCAGAACCGTTAGTAGCGGCCTTCTCAGAACTGCTAACATTGCCTGATTCTCGTTTTCAAGTAAGTCAAATTTTAGCATGGTTGAGGCTACCTTCGATGCAAAAGAAATTTGATTTACAAATTGAAGACATTGAAAAGTTTACAGTCTGGATTGAACAAGCTTGTATTCACTGGGGCTTAAATTCTTCACATAAAAAACAGGTATTAAAAACTGAAGATGAGAGTGAACAGTTTACTTGGCAATATGGCTTATCTAGGTTATTGCAAGGTTTTGCTTTTTCTGATCAAGAAGTTGTTTATGAAGATAAATTTCTTTTACCCAATATTGAAGGGAGTGAAGCAATATTATTGGGTAAATTAATGCTTGTTGTTGAACAGTTACAATATTATTCACAACAATTGAATACTGCTAGAACACCACAGAGTTGGTACCAATTTTTACAAACATTAATTAATGATATATTTGATGTTGGCAGTGATGAAAACTTTAAAAATGTTTTTGCTGCAATAGAGTCATTTGTTGAGTATTGCCAGCATGCAAGCTTTGAACAAAAAATTGACCTCACTATATTACGTGAATATCTTAATAATCATTTTAGCCAACCTGAACCTGGTCGTCAGTTTATGGTAGGTCAGGTGACGTTTTGTTCTATGCTACCCATGCGAAGTATTCCTTTTAAAATTGTTGCTGTTTTAGGATTGAATGATGGTGAATTCCCAAGACAAAGGGCACCACTAGGTTTTGACCTAATGTCTCTTTCTCAAAGCAGAATTGGTGATCGTTCACGTAGAGGAGATGATCGTTATTTATTTTTAGAGGCCATTATTTCAACAAGAAAGTCTTTATATTTGAGTTACCAAGGACGAAGTATTAAAAACAATAATGAAAGGCAGCCTTCAATCGTGCTTAAAGAGCTAATGGATTATTTATCACAAGCATATCAATGGAAGTTATTAGGTGATGATACTCATGATATCCGCCAACTGGCTATGCAGCCTTATAGTGATAAAAATTATTTAGGAAAATATGCAGGGTTTGATAATAAATGGTTAGCTTTATCGCCTGCTTATCAACTCCAATCCCTTGGTGGCAGTGAATATTTAAATTTAGCAGAATATGAAGAGGCTTCAGTTAATCAAGACGCTTATCAACAAAATAATCAAGAAACTGACTATTATAATTTGTCATTGCAAAGTAACGATTTAGTGAAATTCTTTGTTCATCCATCCCGCTATTTTGCACAAAAAAAACTTGCATTATATTTAGATAATGTGACTGATCAACTTGATGATGTTGAACCGTTTGAAAGTGATCACTTGTCTAGATATATATTCAAAGAAAAAGCATTAAACCTATTATTAAATGAAAATGTGGAGGCAGAGAATAGTGAGCAAACAAGAAAGAATCTTGTGAATGCTCTAAAGCAACAAGCTGTTTTGTCTGGAAAATTCCCTCAGTTACCAAACCAAAATGAACATATTGATAAATTAATTGATGACTCCATCGGTTTAGCTGAATTTATTGAGCAAAATATTTTAAATAGTATCGAACAAGTAGATGTTTTAACTTCTCTAGAACTTGAAGTTGATATAAAAGGTATAACTAAACGTTATGATATTGAGGTTACTTCAAGTTTGCAGTTTGCTACAAAACATATCATTTCATACCGTAGTAGTTTACCAAAAATGAAAGACTTTATTGGTCTTTATATTAATTTACTTATCGTACAGGTATGGTTAGAGAAAAATCATGAACCTACATTATTAAACAATAGCTTACATGAAAAGTTGTCTCAATTAGAATCGAGTCAAGGTTATTACTTTGATAGTAAAAGTCAAAAAACAGTCCAATACGCATATCAAAAAATTGATGACGCGCAGCAAAAACTTATCGAATTAATAAAGGTATATCTATTAGGTCAAGAACAAGCTTTATTGCTAAATGGTGATTTAGCACAAGTTTATTTTAAAGCGAAGGTTTTCGAACAAGTCAATTTTGAAAATTACTGGCATGATGACAATAATCGTACAGCTTTTGGCAACGATCCTTATCTAAAATTCTTTTGGCCAAATTGCCCTGATTTTGAAAGTATACAGTCTACAATTGAACACGTTTATTCATCGATTATTAATGAATGTCATCAGGTGAAATCATGAATAACTCTATGAGTTCATTACCTGTGGCTAAAAACCTTATTGCTCATGAAATGCCTTTATCAGGCCTTCATTTAATTGAAGCAAGTGCAGGAACAGGGAAAACTTATAACATTACTCGAATATATTTGCGCTTGTTATTAGAAAAAAAACTGACTGTTCAGCAGATACTTGTGATGACATTTACGAAAGATGCTACAGAAGAGATTCGTGGGCGTATTGATGAGTTTATAAGATTTGCATTAAACAATTGGCAAACACTTTGTCACTCCGACGAATACTTTATTAGTTTAAGTAAGTGTGTAGAAACCGAAGAAGCACAACATCTTCTTAAAAGAGCATTATTGTTTTTAGATGAAGCAGCAATCTTTACTATTCATGGCTTTTGTAAAAGCGTATTAACTGAACATGCTTTAGCGAGCAATATTTCTTTTAGCGCTAATATGGAGACTAATCAACAAAGCCTTATTTTACAGGCCACACAAGATTGGTATCGCCAGTTAGCGAGTGAAGATGAACAAGCGTTTATGAGAGTTATTTCATTTTGGCCTGTGCCTGAAAGTTTGATGAGTCATTTTTCAAAAGCGATATATAAAAATGGTGAATTAGAACTCGTCAAACCTGCTGAATTAATTGAACATTTTAAAACATTAGCTGAGCAAGCATTAGAAAGCCTAACGGATAATGAGGCTTATTTATTCGAACAGTTAATCGCTGGGAAAAAACCAGCAGAACAAGAGAAACGAAGTGCAGAATATCAGCAATTACTCTCATGGTTAAACATTGTCATTGAAGATCATCAAAATCTTGCGATTAAAATACCTGATGGTTTTATTGACGGTCGACGTTTTGCTCGTTCTAAAGCAAAACCGGAATTAATCTCGATATTTTCATCAATTAATCAAGTTAAACAACAAGCTAAATCTTTATTGATAGACATTGCCAGAGTTGAAGCGTTAATGATTGTTAGGCAAGGTATTTATCGTATAAGAGACTCGATTAACGAACAAAAAAAACAACTTAATGTATTGTCGTTTGATGATTTAATTTCCACGTTATCTACATCTTTAACCAATGAAAATGATTATAAAAATAAAACGGCTTTGGCGGATACCTTATTCAATCAATATCCATTCGCACTAATTGATGAGTTTCAAGATACCGATCCTGAACAGTTCTCAATTTTGAAGGCTATTTATTATCATCGCCAGCATAGTAATAACCAATATGGCTTAATGATGATAGGAGATCCTAAACAGGCGATTTATGGTTTTAGGGGAGGAGATGTATTTGCTTATATGTCAGCAAGGAAAGATTGTCACTATCAATGGTTAATGGACACTAATTGGCGATCAAGTTGCCAAATGATTCATGGTTATAATCGTCTGTTTTATGGCACAGAGTTAAAAGGTAATGGACAAGACATTTTTGGTTATCAAATACCTTACCATCCAGTAAAACCTTCACCTATTGCATTGAATAAAATTGCCTCAACAGATGGAACAGACTCTGCTCTTAAATTGGTGCACTTTGAACCTTCTGAACAAAAAGGTGCTGTTAAACAAAGTTTTAGAGCTGAAATGGCAACATGGTGTGCTAATGAAATTATAAAATTATTAGCTGATTCCTCAAAAAATATAGAAGCTAAAGATATTGCGTTACTTGTTAGAGATGGCACAGAAGCTAAAGACATTAAACAAGCATTGTTTAATGCTGGATTACCTTCTGTTTATTTAAGTAATCGGTCTAATCTCATACACAGTGAACAAACTGAACAATTACTTCTTTTATTAAAAGGTATTTTGTTCTTAGAGAATGAACGTTATTTTTCATCGGCATTAACTTGTTCTCTTTTACCTTACTCACCAAAAGCTTTTTATCAATTACAGCAAGATGATTCTGCATGGCAGTCAATGAAAGTTACTTTTAACCAATTACGAGATGAATGGTTAAAAAAAGGATTTATTACCATGGCATTAAAACTAATGCATGATCATATGGTGATTTCTGGTGATGATAGTGAAAGAGTTATTACAAACCTTTTACACCTTTTTGAATTAATTCAAGGGGCTAGTCAAAGACATAAACAACCACAAGAACTTCTGTATTGGTTTGAACAACAAAGCTTAACTGAGTTTCCTGATGGTGAAAATGAGTTACGTTTAGAAAGTGAAGAAAATTTAATAAGAATTATTACTCAACATGGTTCCAAAGGTCTTGAATATCCAATTGTCTTTGTACCTTTTGCAACAAGACATAAACACCCCCTTAAGTTTGGTAATAAAAATGTTCAATTAATTGAATATCATGATGAAAATGGGAAATTACAAGTAAGCTTGTCTGGCTGTGAAGAAGCTAAAAAGAACATGGCTAATGAAGCCTATGCTGAGAGTGTTCGATTGTTATATGTTGCGATAACTAGGGCAAAAGATCGCTGTTATTTATTATCTACGGCTTTTGAATCAAGTCATTTCTCTCCATTGGGTTTATGTTGTAAATGGCAAAAAGATACGGATATTCCTCAATATTTACAAACATTAGCGTTGGATACTTCCAGCAGTATTGGGTTGACCGTGATTAGTGACAGTATTGAAAGTGATACTTATCAAGGAGGAGAAGTCAATGACAATAAAGGTATTGTTAGTTCATTTACCGGCAAGATTGAACGAGATTGGTGGTTAAGTTCGTTTACTGCGCTAAGTCGTAATATTCGTGATAATGGCGTCTCTTTACCTGATAGAGACACTGAAAATGCGAAAGAAAATAACAGAACAACATCCTCTAAGTATAGCCACTTACTACGCTTTGCTTTAACCAAAGGCGCTCAAACTGGAAATTTATTACATGATATTTTCGAAAACCTTAATTTTGCACACCCAGATTGGCATAAAAGTGTAAAATGGCCTTTGACAAAATATGGTGATTTACCTACTAATTATACGAATGATAATCTTATTGAGTGGCTACAACAAACACTTGATGCACCATTAAATACTATTAACTCAACTGACAAAACTAGATTTAGTTTGTCTTCAGTTAAATCAGAACAATGTATTAAAGAGGCTGAATTTTATTTTCCTTTAGAAGAAACATCAACTAAGCAGCTCGCTAATATGTTAATGATTCATCGTCAACAATCTCCTTACAAGATATCTCAAAATAGTTTTATTAGTTTGCCTCAATTTACGACCCTAAAAGGCATGATGCATGGCTTTATCGATTTGATTTTTGAACAACAGGGAAAATATTATATTTGTGATTATAAATCGAATTATTTAGGGGATAACTATAGCGACTATCGAAGTGAATTATTACAGCAAGATATCATTAAACATCATTACGACTTACAGTACCTTATTTATGCGCTTGCCTTACATCGTTATCTCAAGCTCAATTTAGCCGATTATCAAATTGAACGTGATTTTGGTGGCGTATATTACCTATATTTACGCGGTATGACAGATGATTTAGAAGAAAAAAGTACAGGCGTTTACTTTAGAAAAATTACTGCTGATGAATTACAAACATTGGATAATATTTTTTCGGGTAGCCATTCAAATTCAGAGAATCTATCTGATGAATATATGGCAGATATCGAATGATCAATACAGAATCAATGCAAAACCTTCATTTACCTTATCAGCGTTTTGTTGACGCTCAAAAGCAATTAGTTAATATTGAAGCAATCGATTACTTTTTTGCTAAACAATTTTCTGAAATATTTTTATTAAAACCTAAGTTAGGAAAGTCGTTCACCCATTATCAAAGTGATTGCTTATTTCATCTTTTAGTCGCTTTAAGCGTGAGTCTTAGAGAAGGACATAGCTGTTTACCTATTAAAATAATTGCGGGACAACGTTTTGGATTTTCATCTGATCCTTCTGGCATTGTTAGTCATCAAGGTTTTCACTTTTCTAGTGTTGAAGAACTTAATGTTTTACTTCGTGAGGTAGAATTAGAAAAAGAAAATCAACAAGCGATTGTTTTTGAAAATGGTAATTTGTATTTACGTCGTTATTATCAATTTGAACAACAAGTGCAAGCGTTTATTCAACACCATCAAAATAAAATTTTTCGAGACGATGGTAGCGATTCAGTAAAAACTCATTCTATCGAAAAAATTACTGATTGTTTAACTCGGCTTTTTCCAAATAGTAGTAATACTAATTCACAAGAAGTTGATTGGCAAAAAGTTGCTGTTGCTAATGCATTGAATAAGTCTTTTTCTATAATTGCTGGTGGCCCAGGGACAGGAAAAACGTATACGGTGACCAAGCTGTTAGCAGCTATTATTATGTTAAACAGCGATAAAACGCTACATTTTTCCTTAGTCGCTCCAACGGGAAAAGCAGCACAACGATTAAGTGAATCTATAAGCCAAGCAAAAGCTGGTTTTAAATCGTTACTATCGGATGATATTCTCAAAAAAATACCAACTGATACGCAAACGATTCATCGGTTATTGGGTGTGATCCCAAATACCCCTAAATTTAGACATAATCAAGATAACTTATTAAAAAGTGATATCTTATTAATTGATGAAGCGTCAATGGTTGATTTACCTTTAATGGCCAGAATATTAAAAGCGCTTCCTTTAAGTTGTCAGGTTATTTTATTGGGTGATTCACAGCAATTACCATCTGTTGCTGCAGGTAGTATTTTATCGGACTTTACTCCTTTAGAAAAAGCTCAATATAGTAGTGACAATCAAAAGTATTTAGCAACAGTCACTAAAATTTCTGGTTTACCTTCTAACAAAAAAGTATCTATCGATCATCTTACTTACTTAACACAAAGCCGTCGATTCGATGGTAAAGGGGGGATAGGGATACTATCTCAATCAGTTATAAATGGTGATAGTGAAAATAGCTGGACACTTTTACAACAAGCTAAAGAAAATATTATTCCGCAACTGATGTTTGTTGAAGAAAACTTAGGCTTAAGCGCATGGTTTAAATCTCTAGTGAAACAATATTACTCCCCTTTAAGGCATGCAAAAACAGTTGAAGAAGCCTTTGATTTATTGCTGAAGTTTCGATTCTTATCCGCAACACGAAAAGGTGAGGTTGGTGTTGAAACAATAAATCAAGAGATCGAGTCGTTGATTATGCCGAATAAGGGAATTAATAATGCGCTTTATCATGCGAAACCGATTATGATCAATGAAAATGATTATGCCCTTGGATTATACAACGGCGATATTGGATTAATTTGGCAAAATGAATCAGGTCATTTAATGGCAATGTTTGAACAACAAGACGGATCATTTAAAAGTATTTTACCGAGTCGTTTACCACAATTTGAAACGGTTTATGCGATGACAATTCATAAAACACAAGGTAGTGAATTTGAACATGTTGCAATGATATTACCAACAAATACAGATAACCAGTTATTGACACGTGAGTTACTATATACAGGTATTACCCGAGCGAAAAAACAGTTAACTATACAAAGTAAAAAATCTGTTTGGTCACAAGGAGTCGAAAGTAAAGTGTTGCGTCATTCAGGTATTGAATTAACATAATCAATTGATTAAATATAAACAGTGAATAAATGAAAATTAAAGATATAGATAAAAGTTTGTACAGACAGAGACTCAATCGAGTCATTATTGGTTTTATCACTACATTGGCTGTTTTGTCACTTGTTTTTGGTAGTATTCTTATCGCTATGTTTTCTGAGCCTATTATTGAGGTTGCGATTTCTGCTGGTGAAGAGCAAGTTAGTAACTTCAAATACAATTTTATGGGGGTTTTATTGTCATTGTTTAGCTGTGCTTTAATTTTACATCGTGTAAAAAATACAGCACTTTTTGAAGAAATTTATTATGTGTGGCAATTAAAACAAATTCATAATCTTATTTATAGAAAATTAAAAAAAATTAAAATGTTAGCATTCGAAGATAATGATATTAATGCGATGATTGTACTAAATTATTATTATATTACTTTAAAACAAGTCTATTTACTTGATGATAATACGTTAACGATATCAGCACTTAATAAAGAACAACAAAAACTTGAAGACTTAAAGTTAAGTAAAAATATAACTATTGATATTGAACAATTTAATAAAGACATGATAGCGTCTTTCTAAGAAACAAAATCAAATGAGGGATTAACAATGATAGGTTATGTAACGTTAGGTACAAATGATATTGATAAAGCGGTCAATTTTTATGACCAATTGCTAGCAACAATTGGCGCTGGTCGTTTTATGGAAACAGAACAATTTGTAGCTTGGGCTACTGGACCAGGGGCACCTGGTATTTCGGTAACCAAGCCTTTTGATGGTGAAAAAGCGACAGTTGGAAATGGTAATATGGTTGCTTTAGAGATGGATTCTCCTGAAAAAGTCGATGCTTTTTATCAAAAAGCAATCGAATTAGGTGCTACATGTGAAGGTAAACCTGGGCCACGAGGAGAGTTTTCTGGATTTTATGCGGGCTATTTTCGAGATCTTGATGGCAATAAGCTAAATGCATTTCATTTTGCAATGCCAAGTGAATAGTATTTTATAGTGCATCATCTACCTTTCATCGGTGATGCCATTAACAAAATGTTAATGGCTCAATGAGTTTTAATATAAGAAGTCTTAGCTAGGGAAAATATGAAAAAGTTAAAGAATGAAGCAGCTTTATTAAAAAAAGCTATTCAAGTAGGTGAAAAGTATGCGATGAATCGTGGTTACAAGGGGTTTTCTGCTACTAATGCAGCAAAGGATAAAGTCGAAAGTATTTATCGTTTATTGGTAAATGACAAACTAATCCACCCCTTGCCTGAAGATGGTGAAGATGCTCAAAGTATGAGGCATAAACTCGCTATTTGGATTTCAAAACAACTTCCAGAAGATCACGAGTTATTAAAATAATATAAAGCCAATGTCTTATATTTAACTATTTGATGATAAGGTATTGGCTAATTTATTGTTTGTATTTGATTTTTAAGTTACCAGTTTTTCCTAGGTTTAAATTCTTTGTGTTCCGATTTATCATGTAATTCATTGTATGATTTAATTTTATAGTTTTTACTTAAAAATACTTTGATTTGATAAATTGACTCTCGTGCTAAAGCCATTCCAGCAGAGCTCCACCAACTTTTATTATAAAGTTTCTTACATGCAGCAACAGAATCTGGAGAATAAACTGATATTTCTTCAGCCAATTCAATCGCTGTTTCTAGTGGGTTTTCTGAAACTTTGGTTAGTAAACCCATAGATAACGCTTCTTTTCCTGTTATAACTTTTGCAGTCATGGCTAATTCTTTAGCAACATCTAAAGGTAAAACTTCTCGTAATGCTAATGTTCCACCCATGTCTGGAATCAAACCCCATCGCGCTTCCATAATAGAAATTGACGCGTCAGGTGTAGCAATTCGAAAATCACCACCAAAAGCTATTTGCATTCCAGCTCCCCAACAACGGCCATGCATTGCGAAGATCACGGGAACAGGGAGATTTCTCCAGCCAGTAGAAACAAGTTGTGCTTTATTAGACTGCCATGGTAGCCATTTAAATAATAATCTCAGAGCACTTTTAGGTGAAGTAAATACCGATTTTATGTCTATGCCAGAGCAATAATCTTCACCATTACCAGAAACTATGACCGCTCTGATCATTTTATTTTTTGATATGGTTTTAATGACATGAATAATTTCAAGAAACATCGTCATATCGACAGCGTTGTGCTTTTCAGCTCGAGATAATTCTACATAAGCTATCTGTTTTTTAATATTAAAATTGATGGTTGTATAATTCATGCGCACCTCTGGTTTGACCAGTTTTAAGTAAGCTTATCAAATTTGATAAAACTGTCTAGTTTTTAAGGCATTTAATGCACTGTAATTTTAAAAGAGAAGCTTGCAAAGACTTTGGTTTTCTAGCACATTGTTGGTATTAATAATAAAAAGAACTTAATGATGAAAAATAAATTACTGAAACATGGGTTATTAGTCAGCCTCTCGATGTTGGCAAGTTTAAACTTTACGGCAGTTCAAGCATTCGAATCCTCATTTGCCATTGCCATTCATGGTGGTGCAGGTGCTATTAGTAAAAGTAAAATGACACCCGAACAACGGCAAGCCTATGAAGCTAAGTTAAAAGAAGCTATTGATGTAGGATACCAATTATTATCTCAAGGTAAATCAAGTCAAAAAGCTATCATTGCTGCTATCCAAATTATGGAGGCCTCGCCTTTATTTAATGCAGGAAAGGGCGCCGTTTACACTTTTGAAGGTGAGCATGAATTAGATGCTTCTATTATGAATGGTGAAACGTTAAATGCTGGTGCTGTTTCGGGGGTTAAGACCGTACAAAGTCCAATAGCACTTGCTGAAAAAGTAATGGAAGAATCGGTCCATGTCATGTTAAGTGGGGAAGGAGCAGAAAATTTTGCTAAAAAGGTAGGATTAAAAGAAGTTGAGAATAGTTATTTTAATACTGAAAGACGATATAAGTCATTACTTCGAGCCAAGAAGAAGCTAATTGAAAAAGATAAAGACTTTCAAGCAGCCCACCAATCACTTCCTCTAGAATATAAAGTGGGTACTGTAGGGGCTGTAGCACTTGATAAAGATGGAAACCTAGCCGCTGGTACATCAACCGGAGGAATGACAGCGAAGCGTTTTGGTCGAATAGGTGATGCTCCAATAATTGGAGCTGGAACTTATGCCAACAATGAAAGTTGTGCGGTTTCGGCAACGGGTCATGGCGAATACTTTATTCGTTATCATGTTGCAGCAGATATTTGTGCGCGTATGCAGTACCAAAATATTCCTTTAGAAAAAGCTGCTGATGTAGTGATTAATAAAATCTTAGTGGAAGCTGGTGGTTCGGGTGGTGTTATTGCGATCGACGCAAAAGGAAATATAGCTATGCCGTTTAATAGTGAAGGTATGTACCGCGCAAGTAAATCATCTAATGGACAATCATTTATAGGGATCTTTCACAATGAATAAAATATTCATCATTATCACCATATTTAGTTTATCTGCTTGTTCTGAAAATGTAGGCGACGTAAGTTTAGGGTGGTTTACAACTAAAGATGTGAAAATTGAAGCGGTTAAAGATCCCAAACTGAAAGGCGTAACTTGTCATATTAGTCATGTCGAAGGTAATTTAGATATTTCTGATCCTTCCGATATGTCTATTGCTTGTCGTCAAACAGGAGAAATCACTGCACAAGAAATTGCCTCAATTGATAAATCTAAAAATGGTGAAGTTGTCTTCAAAGAGTCTAAAAGTATTCTTTTTAAAAGCTTAAAGGTGAGACGAATTTTTGATAAAGAAAATAGCAGTTTAATATATTTGTCATACTCCACAAAAGAATCAAGTGGTAGTCATCATCATTCATTATCTACAGTACCGCTATATAAAACGGAAGCTTGGGAAAGCATTCAACACTTGGGTCAGCCAACGAATCCAGTCAATAATAATTAAAAGAAGTTTATGTTTACAAGTTTGTTTAAAAAACAGCCATTAGTCGATGAAAACACCCAAGAATGGCTCTTTGATACTTTTTCTTGGGCAATAGAGCATTTTAATGTTCAAGTTTTTCTAAAAGAAACCCAGTTAATTCTGCCAACTAATGAATTTTATTCCGGCCGGGTTGCAAGTGTAAATGAAATGGCTAATAACATTTTTAATCACACGTTAGCTTATTCCAGCATGCAAAACTGGCCAATTAGATTAGTGAATCCTCATGAAGCTATTACCACAGAGATGCCTGTTTTAACTGTTCGTAATGCAATAAGAGGAGAGAATGCACTTGTTGAAGTGTTAAATGATCGCTATAAAACAATAGATTTTACCTTTAACCCAAGCCAAATTAATCAACCTCAAGATTTAATTGCTTCTTATGCACAACAACTTGCCACTATTTTAGTGATGCAACAAAAGATATTACCACCTGGAGGAAAAGAGTTTTTACCACAGGCTATTGATGTTCTAGCTTGTGTGATGGGCTTTGGCGTGATTTTTTCAAATACCGCATATCAATTTAAGGGCGGATGTGGCTCATGTTATAACCCAAGAGCGAATAGACAAGCGGCTTTATCTGAGAATGATAACGTTTATGCATTAGCGCTATTTTGTGTGTTAAAGTCAAAAAAGCTCAAAGATGTAAAACAACACCTTAAAGGGCATTTACGTAAAGCCTTTGGTCAAGCATATAGTGAACTATCATCATTAAGCCAGACTAGTGAAAGCCCTTTATTTTTAACGATTAAAAAGTGATTGATAAATATTTATATCGTTATTAATTATTTTTATCAAAATTTGTTAATATTTTTTTGATAAATACATGATTAATGAGGTAAATGAGTCTACAGTAATTATATAAATACCTTGAAATATTTATATAATAAAAAATAAGGAATAAAACTATGCTTACATCAGTAGACCTGCGGGATTATATGCTCACCCATCCTACTAAGGTTAAAGAGAGCGCAAATTTATCTGAAGCGATGCAGTCGATAATAGATAATAAAGTTTCAGGTGTATGTGTTGTTGATGATGTTGGTAACTTTGTTGGCATTCTATCTGAAATGGATTGTTTAACTGCTGTCCTTAATGCTACTTATAATGATATTGGTGTCGGTCAAGTAAATGAGTATATGATCAGAGATAATATACTCACAGCACACCCGAGTGATGATATCGTTGATGTTGCACAAGATATGCTTAAGAAGAAACATCGCAGACGCCCTGTTATTGAAGATGGTAAGTTAGTTGGGCAGGTTACTTGCCGACAGTTACTGGCAGCGGTTAATAAATTTAATAAATAGCTAACTGATGATTAAATTCTTTGTAACAGCTATTAAAAACGCTTTAATATTTAATTATTGGTATTAAACCACAGAATTGATAAAATACGCTTTTATATGTTTTTCTTGAGTTTATTTTGTCTTCTGAAGTTTCCCCTGATAACAGCATCACTACAGATGCACTATTTTCTTTATTAAATAAAACTCGGCTTTGTGATAAGCCGCGTTTTAAAAAACGACTGCAGCATTTAAAAAAACTTAAGCAAGTCGATAAAAAGCAGCAGGATAATAAACAACGTCAATTAAATCAACTTGCGCAGCATATTCAAAAATCTATTACTCATAAAGAAAATAAGCTAAAACAAACGCTTAAAATTCATTACCCAGAAAACCTACCTGTATCCCAAAACGTTGAAAAAATAGCAAAAGCCATAGAAGATAATCAAGTGGTGATTATTGCGGGTGAAACAGGCTCAGGTAAAACTACTCAGATACCTAAAATATGCTTACAACTTGGTCGCGGTGTCGAAGGAATGATTGGTCATACTCAGCCGAGGCGAATTGCAGCTAGAACTGTTGCTACACGTATTGCTGATGAACTTGAAAGCTCAATCGGAGATATAGTTGGATATAAAGTTCGTTTTACAGATCAAGTAAGTGATAAAAGTTATATCAAATTAATGACAGACGGTATTTTACTTGCTGAAATGCAAAATGATCGTTTATTACGCCAATACGATACGTTAATTATTGATGAAGCCCATGAACGTAGTTTAAATATCGATTTTATTTTAGGTTATTTAAAGCAAATTCTACCAAAGCGTCCTGATCTTAAGGTTATTATTACTTCTGCAACGATTGACCCTCAACGCTTTGCTGCTCACTTCAAAAACTCCTCTGGTGACTTAGCACCAATAATTGAAGTATCAGGTCGTACATTCCCTGTTGAAATGATTTATCGTCCATTAAGTGAAATGAAAGATGAACAAAGTGAAGATGTCGATGTAATATCTGGGATCTTACACGCGGTTGATGAATTATCGAATTATGGTAATGGTGATATATTAATCTTTTTAAATGGTGAACGTGAAATTCGAGATACAGCTTCTGCATTAGAAAAAGCCAATTTACGCCATACTCAAATTTTACCATTATTCTCTCGTTTAACAGTACAAGAGCAAAATCGAATATTTCAGCCTCATTCTGGCCGTAATATTGTCCTAGCAACAAACGTTGCAGAAACAAGCCTGACAGTACCAGGGATTAAATATGTCATTGATCCAGGAACAGCAAGGGTTTCTCGTTATAGTTACCGAACAAAAGTTCAGCGTCTTCCTATTGAAGCTATATCTCAAGCGAGTGCTAATCAAAGGGCAGGACGCTGTGGTCGTGTCTCTGAAGGTGTTTGTATTCGATTATATTCAGAAGATGATTATTTAAATCGACCTGAATTTACTGATCCTGAAATATTAAGAACAAATTTAGCCACGGTTATTCTTCAAATGTTATCGCTAGATTTAGGTGATATTTCTGATTTTCCTTTTGTTGAGCCGCCTGATAACCGTAATATTAATGATGGTGTCCGTTTACTTGAAGAACTAAATGCCGTTAATATTAAACAAGCAAACCGAACGAGTGCTTTAACAAAAGTAGGTCGTTTATTAGCTAAGTTTCCAGTTGATCCTCGCCTTGCTAAAATGATTTTAACAGCCATTGATTTAGGTTGTATTGAACAAGTATTTATTATTGTTAGCGCCTTGAGTATTCAAGATCCACGAGAACGTCCTTTTGAAAAGCAACAAGCTTCCGATGAAAAACATAGTCGTTTTAAAGATAAGCAATCTGATTTTATTAGTTTTTTAAATTTATGGTTGTATGTAAAAGAGCAACAAAAAGCGTTAACTAATAGCCAGTTTAGAAGATTGTGTCAAAAAGAGTTTCTTTCGTATATTCGTATTCGAGAATGGCAGGACATTTTTAGCCAATTAAAATTAGCACTTAAAGATAATCATATTGCTATGTCTTCTATAACCCTTGATGAAGAAAACACACAAGGGCAAGATGTTATTCACCAAGCTATTTTATCTGGCTTACTAAGCCATTTAGGACAACAGGATGAAAACCGAGAATATAAGGGTGCAAGAGGCTCAAAGTTTTTCATTTTTCCTGGTTCTGCTGTTGCCAAAAAACCACCTAAATGGTTAATGGCTGCAGAACTTGTTGAAACAAGTCGATTGTTTGGTCGTATGGTCGCCAAGATTGATCCTTTGTGGATCGAACCCATGGCAGGGCATTTACTAAAAAGAAATTACAGCGAACCGCATTGGGAGAAAAAACAAGGCTCAGTGATGGGCTATGAGCAGCTTTCTTTATACGGTTTGATTATTGTTTCTAAAAGAAAGGTGCAATTTAATAAAATAGAACCTAATACTTGCCGTGAGCTATTTATTAGAGAAGCATTGGTAAATGGTGATGCTAATATCAGAGAATCTTTTTACCAGCGTAATTTAGACTTAGTTAAGGAAGTTGAAAAGTTAGAGCAAAAAGCACGACGTAAAGACTTTCTTATTGATGAAGAACAGTTATTTAGTTTTTATAGTGAAAAGCTTCCAGAAGAAGTAATTTGTCAACGTAGTTTCTTATCTTGGTGGAAAAAAACTAAAGCCGACAAACCTAAGTTATTAAATTTTACTCGAGAGTTTCTACTAAATGAAGATAGTAAAAAAATAACTAAAACTGAATACCCTGATTTTTGGCAACAAGGTAACTTAACTTTTCCTTTAACGTATCACTTCACGCCTGGTGATATTGATGACGGTGTAAGTGTTCATATCCCATTAGGTGTATTAAACCAGGTACAAGAGCAAGGTTTTGATTGGCAAATTCCTGCATTACGTTATGAATTAATTATTGCATTGATTAAAGGGCTTCCTAAAGCGTTAAGACGTAACTTCGTTCCTGCACCAAATTATGCTGATGCGTGCATGGCAGCAATTTCTCAAGATCAAAATTCACTTCAACAAGCAGTGAGTAAACAGCTATTACGTATGACAGGAGTCAGGTTAAATGATGAAAGCTGGTTAGGTCTTGAATTACCACTTCATTTACAAATGAATTTTAAAATTATCAATGAAAAAGGTAAGGTTGTAGAACAGGGTAGATCATTACACTTATTACAAGAAAAGTTACAGGGTAAAGTTAAAGCGTCTATTCAAAAAGTAGCCGACAAAGGAATTGAACGTAATGACATTACTGAATGGGACTTTAATAACTTACCTAAAAATTATCAAAAAAAAGTTGCTAATCTAACCATTAAAGCTTTTCCTGCAGTGGTTGATAAAAAGAACAATGTTGCAATCGAATTATTTGAACATGAATTGTTAGCTGAGCAAGCAATGTTAACAGGAGTTGCTCGACTCATTTTATTAAATATTCCTTCACCAATTAAGTATTTACAACAGAAATTACCGAATAAATCTAAGCTTGGTTTATATTTTAATCCTTTCGGTTCAATCTCGGACTTACTCAATGACTGTATTCTAGCTTCTTGCCAATATCTAGTAAAATCACATTCAGACATTCCAAGAGATGAGAAAAGTTTCGCTGAATGTAAAGATTTTATTCGTGCGGAAATCGCCGATTGTGTCCTCGAATTAGCCATTAAAGTTGAACAAGTTTTACAATTGACTCATGAGATAAACAAAAAGCTCAAAGGTAATGTACCGTTGAATGTGATTCAGTCACATGGAGATATTAAACATCACTTACAACAACTTGTTTTCAAAGGCTTCATCACTGAAACGGGCTATCAAAAAATATCTGATATAGAGCGTTATTTAAAAGCCATATTAAGAAGAATGGAAAAGCTTCCGGTTGATCCTAATCAAGATCGATTAAAAATGATTGAACTTGATAAGGTTCAAAAAAGTTTTGAGCAAGCTCAAGCTAAAAGTAAGCAGGATTTGTATCAATTAACCCAAGTGAATAAAACACGATGGATGATTGAAGAGTTAAAAGTCTCAATGTTTGCACAAAATTTGAAAACACCTTACCCAATTTCGGCGAAACGTATTGCAAATCATTTAAAAGATCTCAACTAATATAAGAAGTTGATTTTAATCAAACATACAATTTCGATATTTGACATGTATTATTGCAATGCGTATAAAAGAAATAGATATATAGCGATACACCTATGGAGTAGTGATGGTAAATTATGATGATAAGCGTGATTTTTATCGTATGATGTTAAATAGTGATGTTTCAGTAACCATTATTGATGATGAAGCTAACAGTGATATTTTTGCAACATGTCGTGACCTAAGCGCTACTGGAATGGCGATAGAAATGTCTCATCCTATAGAATTAAATACAAATGTTCGTGTCAGTGTTAATTCTTCAGGTAACACTGTGCAACCTTTAGATGTTCAAGGTAAAGTTGTTCGTGTTACTGAAGAAAGTACAGATACTTATCTTATTGGTATTAATATCGCTGAAATTGATTAAATTAATATATTCCTTAAATATGAAATAATGCCAAATAGACTTAATCTACTTGGCAAACTAATCCTTTCAAATAGTAACCTTCAGGATAATTAGAAGAAACAGGATGATCAGCAGCTTGATGTAGTCTTTCCACGATATAAGCATTTCTTTTAGCATCTAAAGCTGCATCAGCAACAACCTTTTGAAATAAGCTAGCTTCCATCAACCCTGAACATGAAAAAGTCAATAATATTCCTTTTGGATTTAATAGTTGCATCGCGAGCATATTAATATCTTTGTAACCACGACATGCACCAGTAAGTTGGGCTTTTGATTCAACAAATTTTGGTGGATCTAAAATAATCATATCAAAGGTACGTTTTTCAGCTCTAAATCTTCTTAATAGCTTAAAAACATCTTCTTTAAGAAAGGATACATTTTTGTCTTCAAGATTATTGAGTTCAAGATTGTGTTTAGCAATATCAAGAGCAGGTTGTGATACATCAACATTAATCACTTCCTTGGCTTCATTAGCAGCACAGTGCAATGAAAATGTACCAGTATAAGAAAAACAATTTAATACCGTTTTATCTTTTGCGTAAATACCAGCTGCAACACGAGAATCTCTTTGATCAAGATAAAAACCAGTTTTATGGCCTGTAGCTACATCAACATGAATTTTAATACCATGCTCTTCAATTACCGTACTTGTAGTCTCTTGTGGCTCTGTAAGCCAACCTGTTATGGGATCTAACCCTTCTTTCTTTCGAACATCAACGTCTGAACGTTCATAAATATGACAGCTAGGATAAAGCTCTTTTAAACATTCAACTATGGTATAACGGTGAAAATCTGCTCCAGCACTCAGTAACTGGCAAACAATTAAATCGTTATATTTATCAATGGTTATTCCAGGTAGTCCATCTGATTCACCAGCAATTAAGCGATAACCTGTCAGTCCACCTTTTTCAATGAACCAGTCACGTCTTGCTTGAGCGCTTAACAATTTCTTACGAAAAAATTCACGATCAATTTCTTCATTTTCATTAAAGCTCCATATTCGTATTCGAATTTGTGATTCTGGAGAATAAGCCCCTTTAGCTAGCCAATTATTCTTATGATCAAAGATATCAACGGTATCACCAAGCATAGGATTTCCTTTGATTTTATTGACAGCTTTTGAAAAAACCCAAGGGTGTTTTCTTAATAAAGATTTCTCACGAGTAACTTTTAAATAAATTCTTGCTGACATTTGCCTATACTTAGTAATACGAAGTTAATTTGCGCCGAGTTTAGTCAATGCTTTGCTTGGGTGCAATCTTCAGTTGAATTTATTTATCATAAAATAAGAGAGACAAATGATGAATGTAAGTTACATAGCCCACATTAGTGGTAAAGTTCAAGGCGTGTATTTTCGTGCGTCTAGTCAGCAAATGGCTATAGAGTATTGTTTAAGTGGATATGCTCATAATTTAGCAGACGGTGATGTGGAAGTATTAGTTTGTGGAGATGAGCAAAATGTAGACAAAATGTTAGATTGGTTGAACCATGGACCACCTTCAGCTGAAGTATCTCAAATACAAACGAAAAAGGTGCCTTGGCAAGCCCATAATCATTTTTCGATTGGTTAGGGTATAGTTTACATTTATTTTAAATATTAACTGCCAATATAACTAAACCGTTTAAGTTTATTACCATCTCTTTCTATGATCTCATCAAACATAGAAAGAGGTCTGATCCAAATTTCTCGTTCGCCATATTCTGGTTGATAAACTACATGGTATTCTTCAGTTTCACTGTGTTTGGCAATATGTAAAACTTGATAATAATTACCTTTAAAATGTTGATATCGACCTTTTTTAAGCATTATTTCACTCTAAGTATTATAAATTTATAAAACGTTAGTTAAGGCTATTCCTAACCCAAACCTTTGTTGCTTATGATTGTAATCAATTAAGCTTTCTCCATACCCAGCAGTGTATTGAGCATAACCTCTTAATTTCCCCCATAAAGGAAAAGTAAATCCAAATTCCAAACCGCCATGATGTTTAGAAAAGTTTTCTCTACCTTTTAATGATAATTCATAGTCAGACCATTTGTAGACCATTCCAAGTTCAAAATGCCCCATATAGTCTCCTATATCAGGGTTATCATCTCCGTCAGACGATAAAGCATTTTCTTTATCTTTTTCTGGAATCCGAATCCATGGTTTAAAAGAAAAGGCAAAGTTATCTTTTTCATATAAAAAGTTTAAATAAACTCTATTCCAACTGCGTGAAAGTAATTGAGAACGACCATTTGATTGGTGTTCAGCTCCGATCATTAACCCTGTATTGCTATCAAATGGGTGCCAATCTAAAGGAGCCATATAGAATATTTCTGGTTGATAGTTTGTTTCTCTAAATGGCTTTGAAATATTATTTGAATATAATTGCCACCAAGATTGCAGAGTAAAACCAAAGTGTAGACTGTCACCAGGAATGAAAAGGCTATCACTTAATAAAGGAACTTTGATACTTAATTGAAATTTAGCTTCTATGTCTTCTAAATTTTCTTGCCAATCACCAAAATTTGAATATTGTTTATCATTTAATTGATTAGTAAATGAAACCGGTAAAATATAATTCATTTTGTGTGGTGTAATTACGTAAGGATCAAAAGCAGATATTCTTTCAGAAATAATTCTTTTTGAAATTGCTCCTGTTTTAATGTTTTTCTTATAAATTGCGTCACATTTGTCTTTGATGTCAGCAATTGTCATATCCTCAGGACCTTTTTTAAGGGTTTCGAGCAAACAAACATCCCGAATATTTTGTGCATTTAAAGAAAAGCTACAACACACTAATAGACCAATTAATGTTTTAAGGCTTAATAACCTATCTATTTTTTGACGAGACATTGATAAAACTTAGAATATAAATCGATAAAACAAGGGTATACGCTGTGTTTGATTGGATCAATGTATTAATGAATTTTGTTGTTTAAATATTTAACGATAGTGATACAAAAGCTTATGAAATAAAAGCATTCATATTTGAGGTAGGGTAATGATAATGTAATTAGTTACGTAGCCACTTATGTTGAAAAGAGTGAACTGACGAGCTAAGGTCGTATATAAAGTATTGATTACTGAGATTATTTTACTAAAAAGAATTGGTTGCGGGAGCCAGATTTGAACTGACGACCTTCGGGTTATGAGCCCGACGAGCTACCAGGCTGCTCCATCCCGCGTCCGAATGAGTTTTATAAAGGTATTATAAAACAAAGCCTTAGAGGTTTTTATTCTCTCTAAAAGAATTGGTTGCGGGAGCCAGATTTGAACTGACGACCTTCGGGTTATGAGCCCGACGAGCTACCAGGCTGCTCCATCCCGCGTCCG
>JAGSHH010000171.1 GCA_023954655.1 Colwelliaceae bacterium | reverse complement strand
AAGAACTGGGCCTTTATTTATCACAAAAGCTAAACAGTAAAGTAGACTACGACTGGTTTTTGAGAATTTAAAGTGTTCTCTCTCGCAAAGGGGCGATTCCGCCTTAGAGTATATAATCTAAAGTTGAAGAGTTTCTAGTGACAGAATTAGGGAAAAGTGAAATTTTAATTCGTAATAAAAACAATAATATGGTGGACGATACTGGGCTTGAACCAGTGACCCCCGCCTTGTAAGGGCGGTGCTCTCCCAACTGAGCTAATCGTCCATAACTATCAAATAGTGATATGAATTTCGGGTATAAAATGAGTGGTGGACGATACTGGGCTTGAACCAGTGACCCCCGCCTTGTAAGGGCGGTGCTCTCCCAACTGAGCTAATCGTCCAGTCATTTTATAAGAGATAATCTGCAAAAGCAGAATTGGTGGACGATACTGGGCTTGAACCAGTGACCCCCGCCTTGTAAGGGCGGTGCTCTCCCAACTGAGCTAATCGTCCATCTCTGTGGTGGCGTATTATAGGGAGATCGTATTTCCTGTCAACTAAAACTAAAGCATTTTTTAGCTTTTTTTCATTAAAATATTTTAACTGATGTAATATTCAACATCTTGATGATTTTATACTCTTTTAACTGTTTGTTTTACACAATTGATGTATTCGTTTTAATAGCCTGATAAAATGTCGCCAATTTTTTAATACATCATCTTTTGGCTATCGGAACCAACTTTAGTCAGAATTATTATAGTGAGATTTTTATGAGCTTAACAACTCGATTCGCACCAAGTCCTACGGGATATTTACATGTTGGTGGAGCACGTACTGCTCTTTATAGCTGGTTATATGCAAAGAAAAATGGTGGCGACTTTATTCTTCGTATTGAAGACACTGATCTAGAACGTTCAACTCAAGCTTCTGTTGATGCAATCATGGATGGAATGAATTGGTTAAACCTTGAATGGACACAAGGACCGTTTTTTCAAACACATCGTTTTGACCGTTATAAAGAAGTGATTGCTCAATTACTTGAATCAGGTAATGCTTATCGTTGTTATTGTACGCCTGAAGAAGTTGAAGCAATGCGAGAAGCGGCTCGTGAGAGTGGAGATAAAGAAAAGTACAATGGTATGTGGCGTGAAAGAACTGATTATCCTGCTGATAAGCCTTTTGTAATTCGCTTTAAAAATCCATTAGATGGCAATGTTGTCATAAAAGACATGGTTAAAGGTGATATTACCATTGCTAATGAAGAGTTAGATGATTTAATTATTGCTCGCTCTGACGGCACGCCTACTTATAATCTAACTGTTGTTGTTGATGATTGGGACATGAAAGTATCACATGTTGTACGTGGTGATGATCATATTAGTAATACTCCGCGTCAAATTAATATTTTAAAGGCATTAGGTGCAACAGTTCCTGAGTATGCGCATATTCCAATGATTTTAGGTGATGATGGTAAACGTTTATCTAAACGTCATGGTGCGGTAAGTGTGATGCAGTATCGCGATGATGGTTATTTACCTGAAGCTTTATTGAATTATCTAGTACGTTTAGGTTGGTCACATGGCGATAAAGAGATTTTTTCTCGTGAAGAAATGATCGAGTTATTTGACTTAAATGACTGTAATCGTGCTGCTTCTGGTTTTAACACTGACAAACTTATTTGGGTGAATCAGCATTACATGAAAACAATGGCGCCAAGCGAAGTAGCAAAACATTTAGCATGGCACATGGCTGAGCAAAATATTAATACTGATAATGGTCCTGCATTAGAAGAAATTGTTAAAGTTCAGGCTGACAGAGTTAAAACATTAAAAGAGATGGCTCAAATATCTCGTTACTTTTATGAAGACTTTACTGAATTAGATGCAACGGCCGTTAAAAAACACCTTCGCCCTGTTGTTAAAGAGCCGCTTATTTTAGTAAAAGCTAAATTAGCAGCATTAGCACAATGGTCTCCTGAACTAATTCACGCTGCGATTAATGATACAGCAACTGAATTAGAAGTTGGGATGGGTAAAGTTGGTATGCCTCTTCGTGTTGCAGCTACTGGTGGTGGTAATTCACCTTCATTGGATGTAACACTAGCGTTGCTTGATAAAGACAAAGTGCTTGCTCGAATTGACCAAGCTTTAGTTGTTGTAGAAGCTAGAATTGCCAACAGCTAGTACATTTGTAAATTAAATAAAGCCAATGATATTAACGATTATCATTGGCTTTTATTTTTTTCATGAATGAATTTACTTTATTAAATCATTATCATAGGAATGGAAATAAATGAATCGAACTGAAATATTTTCATTAATACTGAAAACTCAACATGAAGCCTATTTAGGCCCTCAAGGCTTTCAAACACCACGTAATATGAAAGAGTTTGAGCAATACCAAGTTGGCTTTTCTGTTGATAAAAATGGCGCTAATTTAACCGGAAATGCTAAAGGAATGTGGCAAAAATCATGGTGTGTTGTTGCTAAAGATACTGAGTTGGGAGATCCTTACTACATTGATTTAGTTGATAATGAATTAGCGGTATTTACAGCCGTGTTTAATGAAATAACGGTACAGTGGGAATCCTTTATTGTTGCCTCTTCTTTAAAAGGCTTTCTTGAGTGTATTGAGCTTTTGTTTCATTTTACAGAACAAAAAGAACCGCAATATACACCTAGTAGTATGTCAATTTTTGATTTGGAAAAGCTTGAATCTTTCGGTATGAAGTTAGCTGATATTTGTGAAAATACTGAGTTTTGGAAGCATGTCTTTATTGGTTATGTTGAATGGCTTCAAGATGAAAATGTATAACCATTAATAAAACCGCTATACCTATTATCAACTTACCTGTCGAAAATATGTTCCCTTCATAAAATTATAATAATTAGCCTTTATCTCTTTTATAGCTACACTAATAGTATTATTCATGGAGAGATATGTTGTGGAATTACCAAAAGTTGTTTATGAAAACTTACCTTATATTTATTTTTTAATTAGTGGTGGGTTGTTAGTCTTTGGAAATGAGTGGGCGTTAATATTTTCTGCAGGCATTTTTTATGTTGTTGCTTGTATTGTATTAGTATCTCGGTCGGCTAATAGGCGCTTAGATAAACATAAAGATAAATCAATTAAGTATTACTTTCCTGAATTGATTTACGAATATTTACCGTATTCTTATGGGGCTATTGGTATTTTTGTTTTAATGATTACTGACAACTCAATATATCAATTTGGTGCGTTTGCTTTATTTGTTTTAGCATTACGTAATTTAATGTGTCGAAAAAATAACAGAAATAAAGCACCAACGTTATTTTAATTGATTTTCATTTTAATTAAATTTTCTTACGTATTTTCTGTTTCATTCGACTCTGGGTTTGCTAAGGGCCAACCTCCAAGCATTTGCCATTTATTAACGATATGACAGAATAACTCTGCTGTTTTCTCAGTATCATATAAAGCCGAATGAGCTTCATTGTTGTCAAAGCCAATATTCGCGGTTAAGCAGGCTTTTGCTAGCACGGTTTGCCCTAAAGCAAGCCCTGATAATGTTGTGGTGTCAAAACTTACGAATGGGTGAAAAGGGGAGCGCTTTATATTGCATCGCTCTGTAGCCGCATTTACAAAACCTAAATCAAACGCCGCATTATGAGCAACCATTATTGCTCTTTGACATCCCGCTGCTTTCATTTTTTTGCGAATGAGTTTGTAAATAGCTTTAAGCGCTTCATCTTCGCTAACTGCACCACGTAAAGGGTTTGTTGGGTCAATACCAGTAAATTCCAATGCCGCCGGTTCTAAGTTTGCACCTTCAAAAGGGTCTACATTAAAATGAATTGTTTCATCTAAAGAAAACAGACCTGACTCTTCATCAAGTTGCAAGGTTGTAGCGGCTATTTCTAATAACGCATCGGTATTTGAGTTAAAACCAGCGGTTTCAACATCTACAACTACAGGATAGTAACCTCTAAAGCGACATGCATATGCAGTTTTAGATTTCTCTTTTGAATTAGCTATATTTTTATTTTCTTCAGTCATATCTACAATAGTTGATAACTCTCAATGCGAGCGTCATTATCGCAGATAATTTTATTAAACTTAAAGTCTTTCTAGAAATATTTACAAAGATCAGCCAGAATAAGTAAATAGTCGTTAAAGTTATTAAGTTTTGAGTCGATAAATTTATTGAAGCTCCACAATCAGATAAAATAGTTATGAAAAAAACGCTAATAGCCATCAGCTTAAGTCTTTTTGTCAGCCAGTCTAATGCTGGTATTAGACAATATCACGCCGATCTTGGTAGTTCTCAATGGCAATTAACTAAAGACTCGCGACTTAAATGTACTTTATCTCATCAAATTCCTAATTATGGAGAAGCAAAGTTTTATAGTACTGCTGACCGTAATACCAATATGGAATTTGAATTAGACATGTTACGTTTACCTGATAATTATTCTTTGTCTAAAGTGCGTGCTGTAGCACCTAATTGGCGTCCTGGAATTTCGAGTAGAACATTGGCTGATATGAAACTGCATAAGCAGTTTGCTCCTGACTTACCCAAAAAAGTTGCTTGGACAATGTTAACAGAGCTTGAACAAGGCATGAGTCCAACATTTTATTATGACGATTGGTATAATGATAATGATAAAATATCAGTAGGGTTATCTACGTCACGCTTTCATAAAGCTTACCAAGAGTTTGTTGGCTGCGTAGGAAATTTATTAAATTACAATTTTGATGATATTGCATATACCGTGCTCAATTTTGAGTTTGGTAGTGATAAATTTACTAAATCCTCTAAAAAACGAATTGCAATGATTAGAGAATATTTAAGTTTAGATACCGAATTAGAATTGGTACTAATTGATGGTTTTTCTGATAGTTATGGACCAAGAAATATTAACTTAAAAACATCACAAAAGCGGGCAAACAAAATTAGAGATTATTTTGTTCAAAATGGTATTGAAGCTAGTAGAATTGAAGCCAAAGGCTATGGTGAAAAACGCCATGTAGCATCAAATGATACTGTATTAGGCAGAGCAAAAAACAGACGTGTTGTAATTCGAATGGATAAACCTTAATACGGGTTTAAACATTAAACATTAGTCATTTAATTTAAGCCCTATTGATTCTGATATAGGGCTTTTTTATGTAATTACTTGCTGTTATTTATTGTAAATTTGTTAATTATGAAACCAAATATATAAAATAATAAACCAGATATAACACCCCATAAATGCGCATCAATAGCAACATTTGCGTTGATCAGTGCAGAAATATCTTCACTAGGACCATAAATTTGCTCATGGGCAACCTTAATTATCACGCCAAAGCACAGAATATAGCCTGTTAATTCTTTATGCTGAATATCCTTTAATGCACCCCAGAAAAATAGGGCGTGTAATACACCAGATAGGCCCACATATTTATTCATCTCTGGTGTGAATACAAATATGCCAAGACTTATCAATAGACTGCTGAATAAGAGGAGTGATGCATACTGCTTGGTTGAATAAAATTGGCCATGAAGTGCCCAAAGTAAAACTATTGCGAGCGTATTTAGTAATAAATGGGCATAATTGGTATGAAACAAATGTACGGTAATAAGTCGCCAATATTGATTTTCAATGATTAATGATCTGTTGTAGATGAAATATTCACTAATAAGATTGTTAAATGCAAAGCAAAATATTGCAACTATTAATAATAGTAATGGTGCGCGTATATGAGTAGCTTGTAATGGTAAGGCTTTTAACTGGAACATATTCTTAAATTTTAATTAGATAACGTTATTATTTTATGTCTCGACCGTATTGTAGCTCATGTCAACGACCACAAGTTAGTTGTATTTGTCATTTAATTTACCCGACAAAAAACAATGTTCATGTTGTTATTTTGCAACACCCAAGTGAAGTAAAACAAACAAAAGGTACGGTTAAGTTACTGTCTAACTCTTTATCATCTTGCCAGGTATTTATCGGTGAAGATTTTACTTATCATAAAGGTCTATTAGAAAACTTAATAAAATATAAAAATAAAATAGCACTTTTATACCCTTCAACAGACGCTGAAATAGTTAAAGGTAATATTGAAGGTAAATTTATTGATAATATTCAATGTATTATTTTACTAGATGGTACGTGGAAAAAGGCTTATCGTTTATATATGATGAATAAAGTTTTGCAAGATATGCCTCATTGCATTTTGCCTGATGGTATTGATGGTGAATACCACATTAGAAAAACCCAAATAAAAGGGGCGCTTTCAACACTTGAAGCTTGTTGTCATGGTCTTGCCATTATTGAAGGTGATTCTGATAAGTATGAAGGCTTACTTAAGCAGTTTAAAAAATTTAATCAAATGCAATTAGCATTTCTACCAAATAATATAAAAAAATGAAGGATTAATATGTTTTTAAAGTTTTATCAAGGTGTACTTACCTGTGCTTTGTTAACGTTAAATATTAACTATAGTTTTGCTCAAGAAGATAGAGAGCCGGAAGCCGCAACAGGTATTAATATAAAACAAGCAGTTAAAGCTGATAATTTCATGGTTGCGGCAGCTAATCCTTATGCCAGCAAAATTGGTTACAACATTCTTGCTCAAGGAGGAAGCGCCATTGATGCTGCTATTGCTGTGCAACTAGCATTAACATTAGTAGAGCCTCAATCATCAGGAATTGGTGGTGGAGCTTTTATTCTTCATTGGCAAAATAAAGATAAAAAACTAACAACCTTTGATGGTAGAGAAACAGCTCCTAAATCTTCAACATCTGATATATTCCTCGATGAAAATGGTAAAAAAATCCCTTGGATAAAAGCGGTTGTTGGTGGCCGTTCTGTAGGTGTTCCTGGTGTATTAGCAGCGTTGAAGCAAGCACACCAACAATATGGAAAACTTCCATGGGAAGCGTTATTTAAAGATGCGATTAATTTAGCTGAAAGGGGATTTAGAGTTTCGCCTCGATTAGAGAAACTTGTTGAAATGCAATATAACCCAGGTATAAGTGAATTACCTGAAATTCGTCGTTATTTTTTTCCAAACGGACGAGGTATTAAAGCAGGAGATAAACTTAAAAACCCAAAATTAGCTCAAGTTTATCGTAGTTTATCAAAAGAAGGTGTAACGCCTTTTTATCAAGGCTGGATTGCCAAAAAAATTGTTTCTGCTGTCCAAAAATCTCAAATAGCACCTGGGACATTATCACTTGATGATATGAAAACTTATCAATCTGTTGAACGAGAGGCTGTTTGTGGTCCATATCGTTTTTATAAAGTGTGTGGTATGGCGCCTCCAAGCTCCGGTGGTATTGCTGTAATTCAAATAATGGCACAATTAGAGCGATTTAAGTTACATCAAAGGGAGCTTGAAGATGTACAAACCTCACATTTGTATACTCAAAGCTCTCGTTTAGCTTT
>JAGSHH010000066.1 GCA_023954655.1 Colwelliaceae bacterium | reverse complement strand
TTGTTAGAACAACTAATAACACGAAACAGTAAGATAGCAGCTGACTTAGTAGAGTTAATGCGGCTTGATCGCCTTGCCATTACAGAGCCATTATTTGATTTAGCCTATACATCTGACTTCAATAAAATGTCAAAAATTGCACAAATTGTTGTTAAGGCTAAAGGATATATAGCTTTTAGAAGCTTAGCTAAAGAAGATTTAATTGATAATGACGAAGCTAAAACTTTGTTAGGCTTTGCTCATGTTACCCCTCAAGAAATAGCAATGTTGAAGAAAACTGACATTGATCACATAAAACTCAGTTTCAAGTAAAGTTTAAAATATATTTTGAGTATTTATGAAAATATAAATGTTGTTCATTATGCTTCAAGTGCGCTGATTCCTTACGCGCTTGACTAAACCCATGCTAATTTACAATAAATTATACTTATGCAGTATAAATGAATAAAACCCTTCAACCCCTTATTTTATAAGGGGTTTAGGCATCCTCACACAAGACAAGCCTTGTTTTTTCTGTCATAATACTTTTCAAATATTCAGCTACAATGTTAATTCTTTCTTTAATACATGTAGTAGAAACTTGACGCATCATTCATTGATGACACTATTAGCGGTAAACAATAAAAATAGACCCGTTAATTTTAATTAAAGATATGACCTCAATTATAGGAGTAGATAATGAGCAACAAAAATACTGTAAGCCGTGAATTATTTGATGAAGTAATGGTTCCAAATTATTCACCATCAGCTGTTATTCCTGTTCGCGGACAAGGTTCGCGAGTTTGGGATCAAGAAGATCGTGAATATATCGACTTTGCTGGTGGAATTGCAGTTAATTGTTTAGGCCATTGTCATCCAGCTCTTGTTGGCGCATTAAAAGATCAAGCGGACAAAATTTGGCATTTATCTAATGTGATGACTAATGAACCAGCATTGCGTTTAGCAAAAAGCATTACTGATAATACTTTTGCTGACAAAGTATATTTTGCCAACTCCGGTGCTGAATCAAACGAAGCGGCTTTAAAACTTGCACGTCGTTGGGCATTAGATGTTCATGGCTCTGACAAAACTCAAATCATCGCTTTTAAACAAGGCTTTCATGGCCGTACATTCTTCACAGTAACTGTTGGAGGACAAGCCGCATATTCAGATGGTTTTGGTCCAAAACCTGGTGATGTTGTTCACGCTGAATATAATAATTTAGACAGTGTTAAAGAGCTTATTTCTGACAAAACGTGTGCCGTTGTTATGGAGCCTCTTCAAGGTGAAGGCGGAATTATTTCTCCAACAGATGAGTTTGTTAAAGGTGTACGTGAACTTTGTAATGAACACAATGCACTGTTAGTGTTTGATGAAGTTCAAACGGGTGTTGGCCGTACTGGCGATCTATATGCATATATGGGCTTAGGTGTTACACCAGATATTTTAACTACTGCTAAAGCTCTAGGCGGTGGTTTCCCGATAGGCGCAATGATCACAACTACAGATATTGCAAAACATCTAAAAATTGGTACTCATGGCAGTACATATGGCGGTAACCCATTAGCTTGTGCTGTAGGTGAAGCTGCATTTAATACAGTTAAAGATCCTGCAGTATTAAATGGTGTTAAAGAAAAAGCTCAATTATACATTACCGGCTTAAATGCAATTAATGAGAAGTATAACGTATTTAGTGAAATTCGCGGCAAAGGATTATTAATTGGAGCCGTATTAAATGAGACTTATCAAGGCAAAGCTAAAGATTTCTTAAATGCTGCTATGACTGAAGGTGTTATGACTTTAGTAGCAGGAGCAAGTATTGTTCGCTTTGCTCCTTCATTAGTTATTCCAAATGAAGATATTACTGAAGGCTTATCTCGCTTTGAAAAAGCAGTTGCTAACATTGTAAACGCATAATTATTATCTAAACAGTTAACAAATCACGCTCATGTAACTATATATACTTGAGCGTATTTTTCATCATTGAGATTTTTTTATGGTTATTATACGCCCAATTCAACATAGTGATTATGATGCATTACACCGTATCGCAGTGGAATCAGGACATGGTTTTACCTCATTACCGGTCAATGAAGAGTTATTAACTCAACGCATTAAGCGTGCTGAAGAATCATTTAATAAAATAGTCAAAGAACCAGGTGACGAAGGCTACCTTTTTGTCATGGAAGATACGACTACAGGTGAAGTTGTTGGAACGAGTGGTATTGAAGCAGCCGTAGGCTTAGACGATGCATTTTATCATTATCATTTAGGTAAAGTTGTCCATAGTTCACGTGAGCTAGATATATACAACACCGTTGAAACACTTTCTTTGTGTAATGATTACACAGGTGCTTCTGAAATATGTACCTTGTATTTATCAGAAAGTCATAGGCAAAATAGTAATGGCCGATTTTTATCTCGCGTTAGATTTTTATTTATTGCTGAACATTTAGAACGATTTTCACAAACAGTTATTGCAGAAATGCGTGGTGTTTCAGATGAGGATGGTCGCTCACCATTTTGGAATTGGTTAGAAGAGCATTTCTTTTCAATGGACTTTCCAACAGCTGATTATTTGACAGGCATTGGTAAAAAAGTGTTCATCGCAGAGTTAATGCCAAAGCATCCTATTTATGTGAGTTTACTGAGCAAAGGTGCCCAACAAGTAATCAATAAAGTCCATGAAAAAACAGTGCCTGCGTTACGTTTATTAGAAGCTGAAGGTTTTTGCCGACGTGGGTATGTTGACATTTTCGACGGTGGCCCAACAGTTGAAGCACATGTGAATGCAATAAAGTCAGTTAATGAAAGTCGTAAGTGCCAAGTACTTATTGACGAAGTAACTTCAAGTGATAGATATATTATTTGTAACACGCAAGTTACTGATTTTAGAGCCGTGCAAGCGTCATTATCATTACGAGAAACTGCGAATCAAGCAGTAATAGATTCTGATACAGCCAAAGCGCTTAATGTCACCGAAGGTGACTGGATACGTTTAATACAAAATTAATTATACGACTTTTGAGAATTAAATTAGGCAAAGACTTAATAAGTAACTCAAATAGAGTAATGAGGAAAATAAGATGACACACCCTATTCAATTTATAAATAACGAATGGCTACAAGGTCTCGGTGATGATGTTTCATCGGTAAACCCTGCAAAAAATGAAGTTGTATGGCAAGGAAAAAGCGCTACCGCTGAACAAGTAGACTCTGCAATAACAACAGCAAGAAAAGCTTTTGAGACATGGTCACAAACACCAGTTGAAGAACGTATTGCCTTAACACAAAAATTTGCCGAATTATTAGCAGAAAACAAAGAAAACTTTGCTAAAACTATAGCATTAGAGACAGGTAAACCATTATGGGAAACCCGTACTGAAGTTGGTGCAATGGTAGGTAAAATTGCTATTTCAATTAAAGCATATAATGAACGTACAGGTACCGTAGAAAACCCTATGCCTGGCGCAAAAGCATTTATCCGTCATAAACCTCACGGGGTGGTAGCTGTTTTTGGTCCATATAATTTCCCAGGCCACTTACCAAATGGCCATATTGTTCCAGCATTAATTGCCGGTAATACACTGGTGTTTAAACCAAGCGAATTAACACCATTAGTTGCACAGGAAACTTTAAAGCTATGGCAACAAGCTGGCTTGCCCGCTGGTGTTATTAATATGGTTCAAGGCGAGGTTACTACAGGTAAAGCCCTAGCAAATCATGCTCAAATTGATGGTTTATTTTTTACTGGTAGCTCTACAACTGGTAAATTCTTACATGAACAATTTGGTGGCCAGCCAGGTAAAATTTTAGCGTTAGAAATGGGTGGAAATAATCCTTTAATTGTTAAAGGTGTCTCTGATAATGATGCTGTAGTTCATGATATTATCCAGTCAGCATTTATTACAACAGGGCAACGTTGTACATGTGCCCGACGTTTATTCATCGAAGTAGGTGCGCAAGGCGATGCTATTCTAGAAAAACTTATTGCTTCAACACAATCAATTAAAATTGGTTACTTTGATGATGAAGAACAACCATTTATAGGTTCAATGATTTCTGAAAAAGCAGCGTTAGGCTTAGTTCAAGCACAAAGTCAATTATTGGCATTAGGTGGTAAAGCTTTACTACCGCTTGAACATAAAGAAGTTGGAACAGGTTTTGTTTCTCCCGGTATTATTGATGTCACTGATATTACTGAAATGCCAGATGAAGAGCACTTTGGTCCATTGTTAAAAGTGTACCGTTACACTGATTTTGACCAAGCCATTGATGAAGGTAACAATACCTCTTTTGGATTATCAGCAGGCTTATTAGCCGACAATGAAGCTGATTATCAACATTTCTTTAAGCGAATCAGAGCCGGCATTGTAAATTGGAATAAACCCATAACTGGCGCTAGTAGTGCTGCTCCGTTTGGCGGTATTGGTGACAGTGGTAATCATAGAGCGAGTGCTTATTATGCTGCTGATTATTGTGCCTACCCGGTAGCCTCTGTCGAAGCCGAAAAAATGGCGATTCCAGGAACGCTATCTCCAGGTTTAACAATTAAGTAAAATGCCAAACCTCAACAAATTAAAAAAAGCTGGCGTTAAACCCAGCTTCTTTAAAAGTATTGATCAAATATAACCATTGCCCGCAATGGTTAGTCCTCGTTGTTTCTTATTTTGACATAAATAGCTAAAACTCATCATTGCTTGGTAAAAATTCTATTAAATATTTTAAATTCTCCTAATAGGAACAAACAATGAAAACAAAAGTAACAGAGCTTTTTAATAACATTTGGCAAAATTACATTGATGTAACGCCTTCTGCGGAAAAAATCCATCAATTGCTTGGATCTGGTAGTGATTTAATAAATGATCATGTTGCTTATCGGACATTTAATATAAAAAAAGTTGGCATAGATAAGTTAGCTCAACATTTGATTGCCTTAGGATATACTGAATGTGGAGAGTATCACTTTGAAGCGAAAAAATTATACGCAAAACATTTTGAACATCATGATAAAACTTTACCTAAAGTATTTATTAGCGAATTATTAGTTGATAAATTTTCACCTAAAGTTCAAGAAATAATTCATTCATTAGTTGATTCAATAGATGAGGCAGTAATTAAGGATCAAAGTTTCTTATTTTCTGGTAAGCAATGGCAGTTATCTTTTTCAGATTATCAAACCTTACTTTCAGAAAGTGAATATGCCGCATGGCTTGCTGCATGGGGATATCGTGCAAACCACTTCACAGTAAGTATTAACCACTTAGCAAATTTTGACCATATTGAAGATGTGAATACAACATTAAAGTCATCTGGCTTTGCCTTAAATAGCACGGGCGGAGAAATTAAAGGTGATATGGCTGTTAAACTTGAACAATCATCAACTATTGCAGATAAAGTGAGTGTTGATTTTTCAGATAACACAGTAGAAATACCTTCATGCTTTTATGAGTTTGCCAAACGTTACCCAGTAGAAAATGGTGAACTGTATTCGGGCTTTGTAGCAGCTTCTGCTGACAAAATATTTGAAAGTACAAACGCAGCAGCTTAGTTTAAAGAGTCATAATACTTGCCTCAGTTGGCTATAATGTAGTTTACGTTACAGCCAACTGATTATACTAACAAAGTATGGCAACATCATTCCCCTCATATATTTTAACTATTTCATTTCAAGAGTATTTTTCGCAATATCTGTAATAGAAATATTATGAGAAGAGCGATCTAAAACTTTCAACATATTTTGAGAATTTTTACCATTTTCCTCAACAAATGCTAAAATATTTTTGCTATTGCAATTAATGTTTTTAGCAACAAACTGAGCTGATTTGCCCGAAGCTTTAACTTGATTATACATAGCAGCACGATTTCCAGATGCAGCTGTCACACAAAGTTTAGTTGCTAATGAACTGTCTGCCGCTTTCAAATCTGAAGCTTGTACAGAAATAGATAAACCTGTGGTAACTAAAGTAGCAATTACTATTTTTTTAATATTCATTTTAACTCTCCAATAAAGTATAAGGTCAACATAAATCATGTTGTTCACATATATAGTGGCGTTAAAATCAAATAAAGTTGTATTAAATAAAGATGCGAATGTAAAAATTAATGTCAATAAAAGCAGTGATAGCATAACTTTTAGTTAAGGATAAAAAGCTAAGTCATTGTTTATATTACCCAAGTGATTCTTGCCTATACAAGTGCATATGCAACACAATTAATTACATTCAGTAATTCAGAGAAATATAGAATGTTTTCTATCTCTGAGGTGAGTAACAAAATCTATCCTTTTTATTTGCCCTTTGTAGTAATTTTCATGAATAACCTTAACCTTGATCTACTATTAAAATTTGTTTTTCGTTTAATAATACACGATAGGAGTCATATAAACTTTATGATTTGACTGAGATAATTCGAAAGTTATTGATTCTATTTTTAAAGCAGAATTTATTAGGTTATTAGATTTTAATTGACCCGTTTTTCAATATTACTATATGCCTTAATAAAAGTACTTCTTATGTTGTCATCCGTAAAAAAATCTATAATAGATAACAAAAAGGCATGAATTAAATTCATGCCTTATCAGGATAATCAATTCGATTGAGGTGTAAAAATTAAAAGTGTACTACCGCTCCAGCAAACACACCTTTAAACTCTAGATCTGAATATAAATCACTTAAATCTTCAAGTTCTAATTTTACAGACCGATACCCTAGAGTTAAATTGACATCAATAGCAATATTATTCACTAAATCATAACTAATGCCAGCTTGATAATCATATAAAGTATGATCATCCATCGATAAAAAATTCCCCTCTGCATAAACATTCATCCCAGTGAAAGGTAAGCCAATGAAGGTTGCTGCATACAGCATAGGAACTATTTCATCTGTTGACAATTTACCTGTTAATGTTTCGTAAATAGGATCTTCACCAGCAGGAGCGGTATTAACCAAAGATGAAACAGTAACATCACCATCAAAATCACGCCCAGTTAAACCTAAGTCAAAAGAAAACAAATCATTATCAAAAAATTCATAATATAAAGTGTAATCCATATAACTAACATTAAAACCTGAATCTACTAATGAGCCTGTAGCAAATGTTTTATCATCAAATGTTATTTCACTATCAAGAATTGTATTCCCTTGGGTTTCTAGTGATGTTTTGGATATTTTTGCATTGGGAATAAAAGGAATTGGATGTTCTACCGCAATAAAAAAGCTACCCTGCTGCTTGTCATCTAAATTGAAATCAACTTGATTATTGCTTTCACCAAATATCCCCGTTGCTTGATTATCCCAAATTTGACCACCAATATATAACCCTGCAAGTGTATCAGCATGTGCAGTGCTACAAATTAATGTAGCTAAAGAAATACTTATTATTGTTTTTTTCATTAAAACTATCCCTGACTTAGAAGTTCATTTAAATCGATTAGCGCTGCATTAGCGCGAGAAATATAGTTTGCCATTACCAACGAATGATTAGCTAATAAACCAAAGCCACTGCCATTTAAAATCATAGGGCTCCAAATAGATTCTTGGCTCGCTTCAAGTTCACGAATAATTTGCTGAACACTTACTTTAGCGTTTTTCTTCTCTAACACTTCACCAAAATCGATTTCAACTGCTCTTAAAAAATGTAGTAATGCCCAACAAGCTCCACGAGCTTCATAAAATTCATTATCAATTTTCCACCAGCTAGTTTTAAGTTGTAGGCTTGATGATGAAAACGTTGATTGCTGAGCAACACTATCGCCTGCTAAATCAACGTTTAGTTGTTCACGGCCAACACTTGCACTTAAGCGCTGAGAATAACTGCCTAATCGCTTGGTGACTTCCTGTAACCAATCCCTCAAATTATCAGCACGAGCATAAAATTGTGCTGATTGGCTATTCACATCAGTTAAAGCTTTTCTATAATCGTATAATGCATCAATAGCCTTTTGATACTCACCTTCTGCACTTGGCATTGCCCAACTTTTATGGTCAATATTTAATTGCGGTTGTGCTATTTTTAAATGAGGGTTTTCAAGTGATTGTGATTGTGAACGACTAAACTCTTGACGCATTATTAACGCCATATCTCGAATCATTTCTAATGCACCAAACTCCCAAGATGGAATGTTGTCTAGAAATACTGAAGGTGGAAGTGCATCATTTGCTAAATATCCTCCAGGCTTATCAAGTAAGGTTTCTGTAACACGAATAAGAGCAGTTGTTGTTGTATAACCGATCACTGGTGCTACGTTGTCTGCAGTTGCCGCTTTCGTAACTTCTTCATGTAAATCTAGTTCATTAGGCTCAAACCCCCAATAAACACCTAAAAAATATAAAGCTAAAAATACGCCTATAAAAACCGAGCTAACTGTTTTTACTGTAAAATGTGTATTCATGGAATGCTCCTAATGATGGTGATGATTGGCTGACTCTTCCTGCTTTTTACGCTTAATACTCTCAACAGGTAGCGTAATAATCATGTCTTTATTTTCTGAAAAATGTAACGTTAACTCAACTTTATCATCAACCTTTAAAGGGGTATTTAAATTAAAAATCATTAAATGATAACCAGATGGCTGTAATACAACATGATCATTTGCAGGGATCATTAAAGATTCACGTTGACGCATTCTCATCATTTCATCACTCATAATGTGTTCGTGAATTTCAATTCTATTACTAATGTTGCTACTTGCACCGATTAACACTAGATCATTATTAGTTTTATTCGTTATTTCCATATAGGCTGATGAAACACTTGTACCAGGAATTGTCGCCCGTAAATAACCATGCTCAACAGATAGGTCTTTAGCCAAAGTAGAGGTACTTAAAAACACACTGACTATTAACGATACAAATACAAAGCTACGTTTCAACTGTTCTATTAATTTTTTCATTAGGTGCTATACATCCATATTTATCCATATTATTGTTACCACTGTATTGTAACTAAGCTAAAAACAAATGGATAATTTAATTCTCTCACACGTACAAAATAATGTTCTAACGATTACCCTAAATCGTTTTGATAAAAAAAATGCTCTCAGCACCGTTATGTATCAAACTTTATGTAACGAACTCAAACAAGCAAAAGTAGATTCAGACATTCACTGCGTATTAATTCAAGGTAACGAACAATGTTTTTGTGCAGGTAATGATCTAGCAGACTTTCTTGAACACGCGAATGATGAAGAACTTGCTGCATTTGCATTTGTTAAAGAGCTAGCAAGCTTTACTAAACCAATAGTAGCTGCTGTTGCAGGCCCTGCCGTAGGTATTGGAACAACTATGTTACTTCATTGCGATATGGTAGTAACTACTGCAAATGCTAAATATAAATTACCTTTTTCTCAACTTGGACTATGCCCTGAAGCCGCGTCAAGCATATTACTACCTCTTCGTATTGGTCATAATAAAGCTTTTGAATTACTCGTATTAGGAAAATTATTTTCTGGCCAACAAGCATTTGATTACGGCATTGCAAATTCATGTGTTGAACCAGAACAATTACTAACTACGGCACAAGACCTAGCAAAGAATATTGCTTCTTTACCTGCTGATGCAACACAAACAAGTCGAGCATTAATGAAAAAGGCTACTCAAGCTCAAGTATTATCTGCTATTGAAAATGAAGGTATTGAATTTTCAAGATTAGTTAAAACGGAAACTTGCAAAAATATTCTTGAATCATTCTTTAATTAATCTCAGAATAACCATTATTCATAAGAGAATTAACATGTAAAACTCGTTAATTCTCTTTTCTTAAACAAGTAATAATTAACTCATTAGTTTTTTAAGTTTCTTCTTCAGCTTTTTCACTTTACTTTTTAAATCATCATTTTCGTCAACATTAATTTTAGCAATAAAACCTTTCGCTTTAACAAAGTCTTTGTTATGAACATATAATTGAGCTAAGCGATATTTCACCCATGGTTCATATTGCTCATCAGCCAAAGGTATTGCTTGAATTAATGATGCAATACCTAGATCAATTTCCATTCCAGATTCTGCTGATACTTTGCCTTGTTGGTATAAGGCTCGACCTTTTGACTCATCGTCTTTAGCATATTTTATCGCTAAGTTTAGATCCAGTCGGGCTTTATCCCATGCTTTTTCTTTGATGTAAGAAGACGCTCGAGAAAAGTATAACTCAGCACTTTCAGGAAATGCTTTTAACCCTTCACGTAAAGCTTGTTCAGCAAGTTCCGGTTTTTCAGTTTGCCAATAGACATTGGCTACTTGTTCATATCCTAACTCTTCATCAAAACTTTTAAGTTGATTCGCGTAAGTTAACGCTTTGTCAGTATCTCCACCAGCAATACTAGGTGCCGCTAAGTGAAATCCAATTAATGAATTTAGCGCTTTTTTATGGTCGGGCTTTAATTCTATTGTTTTCTCCATCGCTTCGAGAAAGTCTTCTGCATAACCTAACTTTGAAAATATACTCGCTTTCTGCGCCATTATAACTGCGCTAACACCAAGATAATAATTAACCTCAACATTTTCAGTATTGTCATCCCGCAAATCTTCAAAATAATCAAAAGCTTCTTCACTCTGATCTTTCCCTAACAATATTCGACCACTAAACACTCGGCCTTGAATACTATTTTTTTCATCAAGAGAAAGACTTTCAAAGGCTTTCTCTGCAGCCAAAATATCATTGTTTTCTAATGATTTTTCAACATTTAAAATATCTGCATGGCTGGCAAAACTTATTGCTGCGGAAATCATTAAAGCAACTAATTTTTTATTCATTATACATCCTGTATTTATTATTATTTTAATCGTATTATTAATCTCAGTTATCGATATTGCACTTTTTTAGAATCTTTTGTAATTAACCAAATTACACCGGCAATTAACAATATTGGCCAAAAAACACCAACCATTATCATTGCAAAGCCTCCAAATATTAGCATTGTAATAAAAATTAATGAGCCAAAAACACTCAATACAATCGCCAATGCAAGTAAAACTAATAACACTATGACTATAGCTGAGATACTTATTGCCTTTAAAGGTTCAATAAGTTGATCACCCATATATACATCAATATCTAACAGCTCAATTAAACTAGAACCTAATACATACGTTAAAAACAATGTCGCGAATATCGCTAAAATTAAAGATTTAAAAAATGACATACCCGCTCCTAAAATCAATTTATAGCTTGCTCAAACCCCAAAATCATACGGATTTTTAATCCGTTAATAGTTTGGATAGTTAAAGGATAAATTCTTTTCTATCTGCGTGTTGGTAACAATATTGCAGCAACAATATACGCAACCCCTGTCACAACAGGAAAAGTAAACAATGAAACTACGGCGGCAATTCTCACGCCTAAACGAGGTAGTTCATAATGTCGTGCAATACCGCCACAAACACCTGATACTTTTTTATTTACGGTATCTTTTGTTAACGTTTTTTGTACTGAATAATGACGTTCATAACTCATAATCAATTTCCTCATTTCTTGTAATAAAGCATGCAATAGCATGTTGATAAATTGAAATAACTCCAGCACCTAAAAACGATATAAATGCTGAAGTAATACACATGGCGAAAACTTTAATCCAAGTTAAGTTTGCCATGACTTGTCTCAAGGCAATTAGCCATTTGCTACTTGCTTCTTCATCTCTTCAAGTTCTTGCTCAATAGACTCATCAGCTTCAAGTGCACTAATTTGACTACTCAAATCTTGATTACTAGTCATGTCATATGCTTCAACTTGCGCTTCAACTTCATCAATTTTTTGTTGATATCTTTCAAACTTGTTTATTGCATCTTCAATATTATAAACTGCAGCTTTTTCACGCACTTTCAAGCGTACTTCTGCTGACTTTTGTCTAAGTGTATATGCATCTTGGCGACGCTTAGCATCAGCTAGCTTTTCCTGTAGACTTTGCGCGTCATTTTGAACTGCGCCTAAAAACTCTTCAAGTTCGCTAAGTTCTTTCTGTAATTCATCTACTTGTGTTTGGTTTTTATGCTTTTCAACTAATGCTGATTTTGCAAGATCCTCACGGCCTTTAGATAACGCTGTTTCTGCTTTTTGTTGCCAGTTCTTAACGTTACTTTCAGCACTGCGCACTTGACGTAAAAGTGTTTTCTTTTCAGCAATATGTTTTGCAGCAGTAGAGCGAACTTCAACTAATGTTTCTTCCATTTCCTGAATAATTAATTTAATCATTTTTTCAGGGTCTTCCGCCTTATCTAACATGCTATTTAAATTGGCGTTAACGATATCTGTAAAACGTGAAAACATACCCATAATAAAGCTCTCCTACTCGTCTTCTGTTGTTGTGTGTGTGGTATTAGCTACAATATTTCTTTTAACTAATTGGTTTTTATTAATGCTTTTATCATTCTTCTGATTGATTATTGATGATGCCAGCAAGGACATTTCATTTAATTCAAGCTTGATAGATTGCTTAAGTTGCTTTGTTAAACGATCACTTACTTGTTGGCTTTGCTTAACAATAATTTTTTTCAATGTATCTTCAATACTACTTTCATTTGCAGATGCACTGGCTGTTGTTCCTAATCCAAGAACGATAGTAACGATAACTAATACATTGTTGATGCGTTTCATGTTGCTCTCCTTAATTGTCCAGTTCATATGTATTTAAGTTTTCAATCTTATTTTCTATGTTTCAATCCTTGTGCCAATGCGAATATTTTTTTTAAAGATTTGTTTTAAAAGAGATTTTTATAAAACAACTAGTACGAAACCAAATGATGACATATTATGTCGAGCCAATAATTAGTGAAATAAACTAGCCTTTTGGTCAATTTAGCCACCATAAATTATGATCAAATGATTCGCAAATCTTGCGGATAGAGAGGAGTTAATTCAAAAGATTAAATAATCTTAAAAAGTCGCTTATCATTTTCTCTATTAAAACTATGCATAAGCACAAATGAAGTAATGCAGTTGATCGAAGATTAAATTATTGAAGAATTTTTTTATACAAACAGTGTAGGTTAAAACTATGAGTGATATTAATATTACTATAAATGAGATTACTTAGTTCTAAAGCACGTAATATGGATAAGAGGAAATTAAAAAATTATATATTGAGATTGATAATATATCTGAATTAATGATAAAAATTTAAATAGTTATTCTTATAATTCAATAATTAAATTTGAAGGGAAATGAGTACTTTCTAATTGGTGTACATTATCCTTTGAGACATTACTTGGCTTTCGTTCAAATGCGCTTACCAATAAAGAAAAAGCAAGTATTGTAATTGCGGGCAACATCATCAAAGTGAATACGGTTATTAAACTTAACATTTGGTTTCTCCATACCTTGTTAATAATAAAGATGCATTAACTAGTACAAAGGTTGTGCCAAGGATCAAAGAAAATGTTAACTAATTGAAATTAATATGAATTTAATTTTTACATAATCGACATACTTTAAAATATTTTACAGTATGTCTGTTGATTTAGTGTTATTAACCATTTAATAGTGAAAAATGTAAAGATTTAGATAAAAATAAATTATTACTTTTTAATCAATTTCCCGAATTCGGGAGGCTTTATCCCGAAATCAGGACATTATAAAAAATAAAAGAAGAATTAATAACTAACTTTAGCAAAAGCTTCATTTAAAACTTTGCTATTTGCACCTTCTCTTCCTGAGTTTTCACTTAAGTATCGACGAAATTGTTTAGCGCCTGCCAAACCATTACACATACCAAGCATATGTCTTACCACATGCCATGCTCTGCCACCTCCCGATACATATTGGTCGATATAGTCTGACATTTCATCAATAACTTGTTGTCGAGATTTTACATTAACATCATCGCCCCATATCAAATTATCAGCTTGTGTTAGCATATAAGGATTTTGATATATTTCACGACCGATCATAACGCCATCTATATTCTGTAAATGGTCATTAGTCTCTTCAAAAGTTTTAATGCCACCATTAATTGAAATTTTTAACTCTGAGAAATCTTTCTTAATTTGATAAACACGATCGTAATCTAAAGGTGGAACTTCTCTATTTTGCTTTGGACTCAAGCCACTTAACCAAGCTTTTCGTGCATGAATTATAAAATGCTCACAACCCGCGGGTTTAACTGTATCAATGAATTTATGTAAAAATTCGTAACTATCTTGGTCATCAACACCAATACGAGACTTAACAGTAATGGGAATATTAACGGCATTTTTCATACTACTAACACAATCTGCAACTAAATTTGGATCTGCCATTAAACAAGCGCCAAAACGACCATTTTGCACTCGATCAGATGGACAACCTACGTTGATGTTAATTTCATCGTAACCTTTCTGTTCAGCTAAAATCGCACATTCAGTCATAGCTTTAACATCACTACCACCAAGCTGCAAAACTATAGGGTGTTCTTCTTTATTAAAAGCTAAATAATCCCACTTACCAAAAAGAATCGCTCCTGTAGTCACCATTTCAGTATACAACACAGTACGTTTTGACATTACTCGATAGAAATATCGACAATGACGATCAGTCCAATCGAGCATTGGGGCAACGGATAATTTGTGAGAAATCATAAATAAATAGTTAAATTGAGTCAGCTTAAAAATAGCTGATAGAAGGAATTTAGTAGATTATACGTAACTTTTTAATGCTAAACAAAATATTAGTATTGCTACCATTTTCTAAAATCCAATATTTAAGCTATTTTTACATGAGGCTAGAACATTTAGGAAAGTCATTGAAATTTATTATTACAGCTTTTTATTTCTTAGTATTTTTCGCACAAGCAGAAAAAATCATTGTGGGTTCAGAGCTATGGTTTGGTGTTACTCAAAAAGATGGAGGGGGCGTATATTTCAATTTATTAAAAGAGATATATGGTTCAGAAAATATTGAAATTAAGATAGATAGTTACCATCGAAGTTTAAAATCTTTTGAAGAGCAAAAATTAGATATTGTAGTAGGAGTATTTCGAGAAGATGTGAACCAATCAATTTTACCAAAATGGTACATTGATACTGATGATCCTATTCTTGTTTTCTACCTTTCAGATAAAAAGGAAGCTATTAATATTAATAACTTACCTACTTTATCAAATTCATGGGTGAGAGGTTTTCACTTCGAACGCTTTATCGACGAAAATATAAGTTTTTA
>JAGSHH010000015.1 GCA_023954655.1 Colwelliaceae bacterium | reverse complement strand
GGGACTGTAAAAAAAATCATCTTGATTAGTACTACTGCAATATACGAAGGTATCATTGGTGATGTGACAGAATCAGCTAAATTAAAGTTAAACAGTGAAAAAGTTAGTATTCTTTCTCAAGCTGAGCAAGCTGTAATAGCATTTCATGGGCAAGGTGTAATACTTAGATCTGCTGGCTTAGTTGGGCCACAAAGACACCCTGGAATATTCTTTAGAAATAAAAAGTTACTTACTTCTCCTAATTCTTATGTCAATTTAATTCATCAAAACGATATTGTTGCACTCTTAATTTTACTTATTAAAAAAGAGAAAGTTACAGGGATTTTTAATGCTGTTAGTGAAATGCAAGTCACCAAAAAACATTATTACTCTATTGCAGCCAAAGCCTTAAAATTACCGATGCCCATTTTTGATGAACATTCTGAAGTCGAATTAGGGAAAAAAATTATTGGCGACAAATTACGTGATTTTATTAATTATCAATATCAACATGATGACTTGGTTTCGTGGCTAATTCATCAGGAATAATCTAAAAGAACTTGGCGCCTTTTTGGCTGTAATAAAATTTTTACGGTAATAACGATAAATAGGAGGCAATCATCAACGATTACATCCTATTATTAATTAGTGTCGTTGATTTACTTTGGTAATGTACCTAAACTATTTAACCACTCATCAAAGTCGAGTAAATTAGCGGGTAATATGACTTTTCTACTCTTATCACTTAGTCCACTCATCTGCTGTAAATATTGCTCATTGAGCTGCATATTGATGGCTTGATCGCCGCCAGGTTGCTCAATTGCATTGGCTATTTTACTAATAGCATTACTGGTAGCGGTAGCAATAGCTAATATTTCCGCTGATTTACCTTCTGCAGCATTAATACGTCTTTGCTTCTCACCTTCAGAAATATTTATTAGTTCAGTCATTTGACCTTCTGAACGATTTATTCTGCTGGCTTTGTCACCTAAACTTTTTGCTAAAATAGCGCGCTTTTCTCTCTCTGCATTAACTTGTAGTTCCATGGCATTTCTTACGGTAAATGGAGGAGTTATGTTTTTAATTTCATAGCGATGTACACGGATCCCCCAACTTTCACCTGCTTTATCTAATACCTCAACGACTTTTGCACTAATAATATCTCGCTCCTCAAAAGTGCGATCTAAATCAAGTGTGCCAATAACTGAACGGGTTGTTGTTTGTGCTAATTGCATTGCCGCAAATCGATAATCTGTAATGCCGTAACTGGCCTTTAATGAGTCTACAACTTGTATATAAATAACACCGTCAACCTCAACATTGACCTCATCTTTAGAAAAACAATCTTGTGGGGGGACGTCGATTGTTTCTTCTTTAAGGTCTTGTACAAATGCAACTCGATCGACAAAAGGGAGTAATACATGAAAGCCGGCTTCTAATGTACAACGATATTTTCCTAATCGTTCAACTACATAAGCTGATTTTGTCGGCACTAAGCAAATCGCTTGAATAAACTTGAATGCTAAATACAAAAAGATTGCAGCCCAAATAGCTAATACAACGATATCGATATTACTCACGTTAGCATCAATCATTATTTTGCTCCTTGTACTGTTTGTGTCACTTTATCCATACCTTGGAAGAACCCTTCTAGTTTTGCTATTTCACTTGGCATGACCGAAACATCTGCTGTCCTTAAGATATCACCCGTTTGTTTGATAAATTGTTCGAGTAAACGCATTTTAATTGCTTTATCACCACTAGGTTCAGAAGCCGCTTTAGCTATTAAGTTAATACCTTCTGCCGTAGCATGCGTTAGAATTTCAATTTCTTCTGCTCGACCATGTGCTTCATTAATTTGTCTCTGCTTGTCGCCTTCTGATAAATTAATAGCTTCTTGCCTTTCACCTTCAGATAAATTGATAGTAGATTCTTTTTCTGCTCTAGCTAAAGTGATCTCTGCACGTTTTTGTCGTTCAGCTTCCATTTGTTTTTCTAAGGTATGAATTACATTTTCTGAAGGCGTGATATTACGAACTTCATATCGTAATACTTTAATGCCCCATGGATCTGACGCTTTATCTATTTCGCTAACAATGGTTTCGTTGAGTGTATCTCGTTCAGAAAATGTTTGTCCTAAATTAAGTTTACCTATTTCAGAGCGCATTGTTGTTTGAGCAAGGTTGACACTTGCTCGGCGATAGTCTTCTATACCATAGCTTGCCTTCGCGCCGTCCATTACTTGGATGTAAACTAATCCATCAACATTAATTTGAATATTGTCTCGAGAAATACAGCTTTGTGAAGGTATATCTAATACTTGCTCTCGAGTTTCATGGCGGTATGCGACACGATCAAAGAATGGGATTAAAAAATGAATTCCCGGTTGCATTACAGCGCGAAATTTACCTAATCGTTCAATGACACATACTTCTTTCATTTGTACTATGAGTACGAGTTTCACTAAAATAAATAGTAGTGCTAAGAAAATAAAGGTGAGGGTAGCTAACATAGGGTCTGCTCCTATTTTTGTTATTAAAATTATTGTGTTTTTAGATCAAGTTTTAAGTGTACTAAACCAGCTATTTAAGAGGCTCGACAACTAAAGATATATTATCTTTGCAAACAATTGTTGCATGGGTTCCTGCGGTTAACTCTGTTCCATCACTTAGTGCCGTCCATGTAGTGCCCTGATAACTTACTCGCCCAGCATGAGTACCAGGTCCAATTGATTCTGTTACTACCACTTCTTTTCCGTATATATCCAGTTCCTCATAAACATTATCTATAGTACGCTCTCCTTTGAAGAATTTTTCGGTAAAGAAATAAAGCACAAAAAGGAGAATTGAGGCGAATATAAACCAAGCTGTTAATGTGATTGCCCAAGTATCAAGAAACTTTTGTTGTACGCCAACAGCGACAAGTAGGGAAGCAATACCTAGGTTAAGTAAAATTCCACCGGGAACGAAAATCTCAAGGCATGAGAAAATAAGGGCTAAGACAATCCAAGTTTCAAAAAATAAAATATATTCCACTGACAAACTCCTTGTTATTACACAGTATAAAAATTTTATTATTACAATATAAACACTAATTATTAATTCTTAGTCAGCATAGCATAAGTAAATAAATTGTTAATACAGTAAAACAAAGAGTAGACCTGTTGACATATTATGTCAACAAAAAGATAAAATAGAAAAACTTTACAATAGCTTTTCTATTTTTAATGAGTTGTAACTAGTGTTATTGAAATTTACTAGCTAGGCTACGGTGCTCAAGTTTTGTAGATAAAGGACGAAGTATACCTTCTGATATTATTGCCGCGTAGAGTAGTACAAGGGTACAAACAGCATAAGCAGCCTGTAGACCAAATTTATCGGTAATATTGTCGACATTACTGTTAATCGCTATAAGACCAACAAGAAAACCAATCAGAGCTCCCCCATAAAGGAAGGAAATTTGTTTTTTATAGATAATTGCTAAATATTCAGTCGCCGGTGAATGAGAAATATCTTGCGCAAACAAGTAACTAAGACCAGTGATTGATTTAATAAAGCCATGAGAGCCAAAGGCGATTACTGTACCTGAATACATCATTAAAATGAGATATATTCCACTATAAAAGTCTGCAAACATACCTAGATCACCACCTAACAAGAACAGCATTACAATGGCACCACAAACAACTAACAACGCTAAAAAACTTTGCATAATATTTTTCCTTTTCCAATGAACATCAAGAGTAGATGAAACAGGGAATAATTCTTTTGGTGAAATATTAAAAGCTGCCGCCAAAGCTAATTGTGTTTCAGCCGAGCTATTACCATCTTTTTCAGCTCGTTGAATAGTTCGTAAACTTAAGCCAGAAGCTTTCGCTAATAACTCTTGTGACCAACCATTATCTTTCCGGAAATATTTTACCTTTTCAGGTGATAAATTAGTGCTAAGGTTTTGCAAATGATACTCCTAAATTCATTCCTATTTCGATATGAAATATGAAGAATAAAAGTTAAATTAGCGAGATAATCTTTACGTCATTATAACGTCTTGTTTATGACATCCCAGTAAAAACATTGAGTGTAGCTTATAAGATGTTTTAGTCATAAATAAAAAAACCGAGGATAAACTCGGTTTTTAAAATATTAACAAGAGATATTAACAAGAGATATTAACGCTAAATAACAGCGCATTGTTTTAAAGTGATAAGTTATTTAAAATATTGTCTTCTACCAAGTTGGCTAAAGTCACTTTAAGTTTAGGTGTACGAGCCATTTCTCTCTTAATGGCAAAGTTTGCTTCTTCATTACGCGCCCAACTCCGGCGTGCAATACCATTATTAACGTCAAATAATAACATTGATTTTAATCTGCGTTCAGCAGCTTGCGAGCCATCAAGTAACATACCAAAACCGCCATTAGTTACTTCGCCCCAGCCTACACCGCCACCATTGTGAATTGAAACCCACGTAGCACCACGGAAACTATCACCGATTACATTATGAATAGCCATATCAGCGGTAAAGCGGCTACCGTCATAAATGTTAGAGGTTTCACGGTAGGGTGAATCTGTTCCACTGACATCATGATGATCACGGCCTAATACAACAGGGCCTATTTCACCGTTATTTATCGCATCGTTAAAAGCTTTTGCTATTTCCATTCTACCCTGTGCATCGGCATAAAGAATTCGTGCTTGTGAACCGACAACTAACTTATTTTGCTTAGCATCTTCAATCCAGGTGATGTTATCTTGCATTTGTTGTTGGATTTCTTCAGGTGAATCAGCCATGATTTTTTTTAGCACGCTGGCAGCGATGGCATCGGTTTTATCTAAATCTTCAGATTTCCCCGAAGCACACACCCAGCGAAATGGACCAAAACCATAGTCAAAACACATAGGGCCTAAAATGTCTTGAACGTAAGACGGATACTTGAAATCAATACCATTTTCAGCCATCACATCGCCACCAGCGCGAGAAGCTTCAAGTAAGAAAGCGTTACCGTAATCGAAGAAATAAGTACCACGTGCGGTGTGTTTGTTTACGGCATTTGCATGACGTTTTAAAGTCGCTTGTACTTTAGTTTTAAAGACTTCAGGCTCTTCACGGATTAAGCGGTTTGATTCTTCGTAGCTTATATCTACAGGGTAATAACCCCCTGACCAAGGGTTGTGTAATGAAGTTTGATCAGAACCTAAATGAATGAAAATATCTTTTTCATAAAACGTCTCCCAAACATCAACGATATTTCCGATGTAAGCAATAGAAACCACTTCTTTATTAGCTTGTGCTTTTAGAACCCGAGCAACAAGGGCATCCATGTTGTCAATGAGTTCATCAACCCATCCTTGTTGATGGCGTTTGGTTGCAGCATTTGAATTAACTTCTGCACATACGGTAATACAGTTGGCAATGTTGCCTGCTTTAGGTTGTGCTCCACTCATTCCGCCTAATCCTGCCGTAAGAAATACTTTTCCTTTAGAATTTTCGTCCTTGTTTAGAACTTTTCTAAATGCATTCATAACAGTAATAGTTGTACCGTGTACTATGCCTTGTGGCCCAATGTACATAAATGAACCAGCTGTCATTTGACCGTATTGTGTAACACCTAATGCATTGAATTTCTCCCAATCATCAGGTTGAGAGTAATTAGGGATCATCATACCGTTAGTAACAACTACACGTGGAGCATCTTCTGATGATGGGAATAAACCCATAGGGTGACCAGAATATAAATGTAACGTTTGGTCGTTTTCCATCTCACTTAAATACTTCATGGCTAATAAATACTGTGCCCAGTTTTGAAACACTGCACCGTTACCACCGTAAGTAATTAATTCTTCAGGGTGCTGCGCAACAGCAGGATCTAAGTTGTTATCAACCATTAACATGATCGCCGCAGCTTGTTGACATTTTGCCGGGTAATCAGAAACCGAACGTGCTTTTAAGGCATAACTAGGTTTGAAGCGGTACATGTAAATACGGCCAAAATCCTTCAACTCTTGTGCGAATTCATTTGCTAGCTCTTGGTGCCACTCTTTTGGAAAGTATCGTAAGGCATTTCTTACTGCTAACTGTTTTTCATCAACCGAAAGAATATCTTTACGTTTAGGAGCTCGATTAGCATCTGCAGGATATGGCTTTGCTGTTGGTAATTCACTTGGAATACCTTGTTTAATTTCATCTTGAAAATTCATCTTGGCAATTCCTTATTTATCAAAGCTAACAGTAAACGCTTGTGATTTAACCAATGTTATCATGGCATCAATATCAGGTTTTAATAGTCTGTCTTCTTCAAGTTTAGCTACTTTTCCTCGGATAACGTCGAAGTTTTTCTCAATAAACTTGGAACATTTATTAGGGCGTCTAAACTCTATTGCTTGTGCAGCATACATTAGCTCAATCGCTAAAATCTTTTCTAAATTACCTAAAATTTGGTTGAGTTTTCTTCCTGAAATACTACCCATTGAAACATGATCTTCTTGACCCATTGAAGTCGGTACGCTATCTGCCGATGGCGGGAAACAAAGTGATTTATTTTCAGTAACAAGTGCTGCTGTTGCATATTGTGGGATCATCATACCGGAGTTTAAACCGCCAGCAGTAGTCAATAATCTAGGTAAACCATGTAAACCTTCTAATAATAAGTAGCAACGACGGTCTGAAATATTACCTAATTCCGCTGCAGCAATAGAAGCGTAATCGAGTACCATAGCTAAAGGTTGACCGTGAAAACTGCCTCCAGAAATTGCCTCTTCGCTGCTGATGACAATAGGGTTGTCAGTCACAGAATTCATCTCTATTTCAGCTAATTCTTCCAAATGATAATAAGCATTGCGCGAAGCACCATGGACTTGTGGAATACATCTTAAAGAATAAGGGTCTTGAACACGGTCACACTCTTCATGATCAGCCATATTCTCTGAATCTTTGAAGAATTTTCTCATACGTGCAGCTACTTCTAAATTTCCTTTAAACGCGCGGGTTTGATGAAGCTCGTTTCTAAATGGTGATTCACTGCCTTGCATCCCTTCAATACTCATTGCACCTGTCATATCTGCTAGATCTAACAAATAGCGCATTTTAGTTAATGCTGTTATGGCATGAGATAAGATAAATTGTGTGCCGTTAATTAGTGCTAAGCCTTCTTTAGCTTGTAACTCCATTGGCGCTAAACCATTTTCTTTTAGTGCTTGTGCTGCAGGTATAATTTTATCATCTTGTCCAGTTGTGCTCTGCCAAAACTCACCTTCTCCAAGTAAAGGCAAGAATAAATGAGAAAGTGGAGCTAAGTCACCTGATGCTCCTACTGAACCTTGTTCAGGTACAACTGGAATCAAATCAAGTTTTATAAACGCTAACATACGTTCTACAACTTCAAGGCGAATGCCTGAAAAGCCTTGGCTCAATGCATGAACCTTTGTGATTAACATCAACTTAGAAATAGCTTTGGCAATTGGTTCACCAACACCTACTGCATGTGTGATAAGTAGATTCTTTTGAAGTAAATTAGTTTCATCAGGTGATATTTGTGTATCACATAATGGGCCAAAACCAGTATTAATCCCGTAAATAGCTTCATCAGAAGCAGCCATTTTCTCTACTCTTTGACGGCTTTTGTTGATCTTATCTATTGCTTCTTGGCAAAGTACTGCTTGGATACTGCCACTAGCAATATCATTAACAAGATCAAGGTTTAAACGATCAATCCCATAGTTAAACGTCATATTAACGCTCCCAAATTAAAATCAAAATTAAAAAGTTAAATGGCTACCTAATCGGTATTTATTACCGGGTGCCGTTAAAATTGCTAAGCTCACTACGCCTTTACTTGACCAGGTGCGACGCTTAACTTGTAAACAAGGAGTTGAAGATTCTATATTCAACTGTAGACATGTTTCTGAATTAGCTAAAATTGCTTCTACTTCATTTGTTGCTTCTGTTAATGGGGCTTCACTTGATAAGTATTCATGCGGAGTAATTTGAGCAAAATTTTGTTGTAAATACTCAGGCACTAATGTGCTGTTGACGTATCGTTGCTCTAATTGAATAGGTTCGTTATTTTCAAAATGTAGTACTTCTGAGTAATATACTTTTTCACTTTCCTTAACACCTAATAAAATTGCTAATTCATTATTTACATCAACAGATATTAACTCTAGTTGTAAAGCATGATGTTGGTGACCACGGTCGTGAATTTCATCGGCAATATTGCGAATTTCTAATAAAGATGATTGAGATTTAAATGTTGCTACAAAGGTACCTGCACCTTGAGAACGAACTAATAAACCTTGCTCTGTTAACTCTTGTAATGCTCTTCTTGCAGTCATTCGGCTAACTGAAAATTGTTCAGCTAAAACATTTTCGGAAGGAACTTTACTATGTTGTACCCATTCACCAGATTCGATCATTTTGCAGATATGATCTTTTATTATGGTAAATTTAGCTGTTTTTACTTGTGCCATAATTTTATTCCAGTATTTATGTCTTTATAATCTTGTCTATACAATCTCATAATTTAGTAGGTCGGTCAATAGTTGTATATACAAGCTTGCTTGTCTTTTTACTATAAGGTAAAGTGCTGTTGGTATACATTGCATGTAAATATTAGTGCTTATTACTTTTACTGACTGAAAATATCTGGATCAATATCATGGCAAATTATCCTCAATGGCAAACACTCATTATTAATGTAAATTTGGCAACTATGTCAGAAGGTTCTTTAAATTATGGTGTTATTGAGAAAGGTGCTTTGGCTATTTCTAACGGAAAAATAGCTTGGTTAGGTAAAGAAAATGATCTACCTGAATTTGATGACAACAATATTGAAGTTATTGATGGAAAAGAGCAGTGGTTAACCCCTGGCTTAATCGATTGCCATACACATTTAGTTTATGGTGGTAATCGTGCAAATGAATTTGAAATGCGCCTTGAAGGAAAAAGTTATCAAGAGATTGCAAATGCTGGCGGAGGTATAGTTTCAACCGTTTCAGCTACTAGAGAAGCAAGTGAACAAACCTTATTTAAAAGTGCGCTCACGCGTTTGACAGCGCTTCATCACCAAGGTGTTACTACTGTTGAAATAAAGTCAGGTTATGGGCTTGATACTGCTAATGAAATTAAGATGTTAAAAGTAGCAGGTAGGCTGGCCAAGGAATTACCAGTTACAGTGAAGCGTACATTTTTAGGTGCACATGCATTACCGTTAGAATATAAAGATAAGCCTGATGAATATATTGATTTAGTTTGTCAGGAAATGATACCTGAAGTGGCAAGACATCAATTAGCTGATGCTGTAGACGCTTTTTGTGAGGATATAGGTTTTAATGCGGAGCAAACTGAGCAGGTATTTGCGAGTGCAAAAACTCACGACTTACCTATTAAAATTCATGCTGAGCAACTATCAAATCTCGGCGGCACAGAGCTGGCGGCAAAGTATGATGCTTTATCTTCAGATCATATTGAGTTTTTAGATGAAACTGGTGTTATCGCCATGAAAAAAGCTAATATGACTGCGGTATTATTACCCGGTGCATTCTACTTTCTAAGAGAAACGCAATTACCACCCATTGCTTTGTTGAGAGAACATAATGTTCCTATGGCAATTGCAACTGATGCAAACCCTGGCTCATCTCCCATAAATAATATCCAATTAATGCTAAATATGGCATGCACATTATTTAGATTAACACCTATAGAAGCATTAGCAGGTGTAACATGTAATGGAGCAAAAGCTCTTGGTTTAGATAGTACTAAAGGGCAATTATCGATTGGCTATGATGCTGATATTGCTTTTTGGGATATAAAGCAGCCAGCCGAGTTGTGTTATCAATTTGGGGTTAATCCTTTGAAAAAACTCTTTAAAGCAGGAAAAGTAGCTTTTTAAGTCTTTGTTGATAGGTAGACATCACTGTACAAAGCTCTTCGTATTGATTAGTCTTAAAAGATAGTGTTGCTGTCTAAATGCTTTTAAGGTCTTTTATGAATAAAGTTAAACAAGTATTAAGTTGTTTTTATAATAATGTCTGGCTAATTATTTTGAGTCTAGCTTCTTTTCCTTTCTCGGCATCGGCATCAACAAAAATTCATACTTTACCTACTTATAGTTTTGCCGAGTTTAATACTGCCTTTATTCTAGGTTTAAGCCTACCTTTACTGCTTATCGTCGCACTACTTAAACCTATCCTGATGATAAAATGGCGTTATCCTGCTATTTTAACTTTCTCTTTATTATTTCAATTTTATGCTTTTTCCTATCTAACACAGTGGCAAACCTCCGCATTGTTAATTTCTGCTGCAATTTTTTTATTAACGGCATATTTATGGTTACAAAGTGATTTTAAACAACATGCATTAACTAAAGCATTACAGTGGGTGATGGCAATCTCTTGCTTTAGTTTTATTGGCGCTGTTGTTGTAATGAGAGAAGTTGATGTTTTTCAATTATGGTTGGTTTATTTAGCTGTTCTATTGATAGCTTCATCGACAGCTATTATTAAGTCCCAATTAAACAAAAACATTAAGCTTAGAACATTAAGTCTTTGTATAGCAACGGCTAGCTTCGCGGGAGCTTTATATTTATGGTTAAATGTTCAAATATCTATTGTTTGGGTTATTTCTTTTAGTGTATTAAGTTATTTACTTGCGATTATTAACGGCTGTTGGGGAGTGGTTGAAGCGATCAAAAATAAACTTAGTGATATTGAAGCTGAGTATAACCTTAATAAAAAAGTCGTTGAAAAGGTTTCAGTTCCTTTAGATCCAATTACTAATTTGCCAACTTATCAACAGAGTTTGATTAGCTTTAAGCAGACAATTAAAAATAATCCTGACAGTAGTTTTGTAGCAATAGTATTTAAACCCCTAAATTTCTATCAAGTAAATAAAGTGTTAGGTCACCAAAACTCAGATATTTTGTTATTGCAACTTGCCTATAATTTGCAAAAGAGTGTGAGTGATGAACACTTATTAGTAAATTTTAATAATGAAGAGTCTCCCGTTAGAATTTCTCGCCTTCAAGGGCTCGACTTTTTGGTAGTTCTTGACGCTAGTTTATCGAATCATCCAGTAAAAACTATTGTCAAAGATATTTGCCAAAAACTAGTGAAGTCGGTTCCGCAAGCCATGAGTTTTAAAAGTTTTTCACTTAATTTTGAATTGGCGTTTGGCGCTTCTATTTCAGATTTAAACATGCAAGAAGCAGAACAGTTTATTGCACAAGCAAGCGATGCCTTATTAGAAGGGGAAAGACAAAATCAATTACTTTGTTATTTTAACCCTCAATCAGCTATTTATACTGAACGACAATTATCAAAAATGGAGAAATTGAAGCAAGACATTACTAACGAAAAGATCACTTGGCTTGTTCAACCTCAAATATCTTTGAGTAATAAAAGACTAAAAGGTTTTGAGCTTTCCATAGAGTGGCAAGGAAGTGATGGTGTTAGCCTTTCACAAAATGAGTTTAATGAAATTGCGGAATTTAGTGGTGAAATTTATCAACTTACCAAACAAATGATTAAACAGGCTTTTCATGTTTTATCGATTATGCATAATGCCAATATTAAGGAATCAGTTGCCATTAATTTATCAAGTAAAGATTTATTGGAAGCTGAACTGATTGATTATATTGAAAAGCAAGCCGAGCGTGCAGGAGTTCCGGTAGATTATTTAGTGGTAGAGCTTAATGAACAAGTTTTACTTGATTCTGCATTTAGAGCTCGCATGATGGTTGATCAATTAAAAGCACTTGGCATAAAAATAGCGATAGATAATTTTTCAGGAAGTTATGAATCATTAAGATATTTACGCAGAACAGCTATCCAGCAAGTGAAAATTGACTGTGCGTTGCTAAATGATGAACAAAATTCAGCTTCTGAAAAAACGATAGTCAATGCGTTGATTAATTTAATTCGGAAAATGGACATTCCAGTGGTAGCTGTTGGTATCAATAATAAAAAAATTGAAGAATCTTATATGGCCATTGGTGGTGATTTAGCTCAAGGTAATTTAATTCATCAAGGTATTGATATCAAAGAAGTTTCAACTTGGCTTTCTCAATGGCAAAAAAAGACGAGACTAGGTTAGTTAGGCTCGATTTTAATCAATATCGAGCGGCTCTGGCGAGAGGATGATTCCTGTATTATCAGCGTAAATATGGTCGTCGGGTAAAAAGGTAACTCCGGCAAAATTAATAGCTAAATCACTTTCACCATGCTCTGTATCTGTTGCACCTACAGGGATTGATACAAGCCCTTGTATGCCTATATCTATTTCTTCAAGTGCATCTACATCTCTAACACTACCGTAGCAAATTATGCCTTCCCAGCCATTACTAGCGGCGATTTCTGTAATATTACAATCAATAAGTGCTCTTCGTGTTGAGCCTCCCCCATCAATTACTAATACTTTCCCTTTACCATCTGTTTTAACTAATTGTGAAATAATACCATTACTTTCAAAGCACTTTATGGTGACGACCTGTCCACCAAAAGAACTTCGTCCTCCATAATTACAAAAAATAGGCTCTAAAACGTCAACTAAATCAGCATAAATATTGCACAATTCTGAAGTGTTATATTCCATTGTTGCTTCCTAATTTTAAATTAAAATGAGTAATATTATCTGGGTAATAGTATACAACTCCTTTGGTTAGGCACAACAGAAAGGCGTTTAAATTTCACCTATATTACTTGTAATCTATGAAAAAACGCTATTAAATGATTGAATTAATTATTTAGGAAATGAAATCAATGGGTGTAGATAATAATTTTGCCTTAGGTTTTATATTTTCTATTGAAACACTTCTTTTTGGTTTTCTTACCTTTTTGCTTTATTCATTTTATCAAGGCTTTGGTCGTAGATATGTAAAGTATTGGACCTTTAGTTTAGTTTTTTTGTGTTTAGAACATCTTTCGTTAGCCTTACAAAAATTCTTACCTCAGTACGATGATTTATCCTTTATTCAGATTTTACTGACGTGTGTTATACAAGTTAGCCAATACTTATTTTTGTGGTTGTTTTTTGTTGGTTTATATTTCACAAATAAAAACAATAAACTACCAAAGAAGACGATTCATTTTTCTATTATATTACCTGTGATTATTGGTTTAAGTGCTTCACTGCTCTTTGCTTTTAGCGAACAAGCTGTTTTTAATCGTTTTTATTTGCGGGAAAGTCTACCAGACTTTATTTTTGCCGGAGTATTCTTAGCGATTGTATTTTTTATTATTAATACTAAAAAACATCACTTTTCTGCAAAAATATTGTTATTTTTTAGTATGATAATGAGTCTAAGGTATTTGTTGTTTTCATTTTTATCTATTGTCTTTTTAAGTGAACCTTGGTTCCAACAACTTTCATCATTACTTATTTATTTTGATTTTGGCGCCAAAGCTATTTTGGGTTTTTTATTATTGATTTGGATGCAAGGTGCCGAACGAAGTGTTGCAGAAGTGGCAATTACACGCGCTCAATATTTAGGCAAACATGATCTACTCACTGGTGCTCTAAATCGTGAACAAGTAATTGAGAAGTTACCTGTTGCAGTCAATAAAGCTATTGAAAACAATCAAAAACTGGCTGTTTATCTCATTGATATGAAAAGATTTAAATTCATTAATGATACCTACGGGCTAAAAACCGGTGATTTGATTTTAGGTGAAATAGCAAACCGTTTATCTGAAAGTATATTGTTACCTCTAGTTGTTGGACGACTCAGTGGTGATTCATTTGTTTTTGCTATTGAGATCAGTGATGATAATCAGCAAGAAAAAGCCGCTAAACATTTACATGATTTACTGTCTCGACCCTATTTTGTTAATCACCAAGAAGTGCATTTACAGTGTAGTGTTGGTTATTGTTTGTCCCCACAAGATAGCAGTGAAGCGGAAGACTTACTTCAAAAAGCTAATTTAGCGTTATTTCATGCTGAAAGCCAAAATATACCCAGTGTTAAATATATCAATGGGATGCAAGCACATGGCCGACATTTGCTTGAAGCTGAGAAGGAAATTCGCCGAGGATTAAACAATCATGAATTTATTTTATATTATCAGCCTCAATTAAACTTACTCACTAATCGTATTGAAGGTGTTGAGGCTCTTGTTCGCTGGCAACACCCTGAAAAAGGATTATTATCGCCTGATAAGTTTCTTCCTGATTTTGAAGCATTAGGGTTAAATGGCGAACTTGATAACTACGTTTTAGATCTCGCTTGTAAAACTAATGCTGATTGGTACCTCAAATATAAACGTAGAGTTGCAATTGCTGTTAATATGACAGCGGTTGAATTTCAAGATCCTAAATTAGTAGCAAAAATCCAAACGCTCCTTTTGAAATACGATATTCCATCAAGCTATTTAGAGTTAGAAATTACTGAGAATGTCGTTATTACTGACCTAAATATTGCAATGGATACTATCGTAGTATTACAGAATATGGGTATTAAAGTATCTATCGATGATTTTGGAACCGGCTACTCTTCATTAGCTTACTTAAGAAAGCTTCCTATTGATAAAATTAAGATTGATAGAAGCTTCATTAGTGAATTTTCAACCAATGATTCTGATTTAACTATTGTTACTTCGATGATTAAACTTTCACATGGTTTAGGAAAACGTGTTTTAGCCGAAGGTGTTGAAACCTTAGAGCAGTTAAATTTACTGAGAAAACTTGGATGCGACGCTGTTCAAGGTTATTTTATTAATCGCCCATTACCTAAAGAAAAAATTGCTAATTACTTAACACGTAAATAATCCATTAAAAATTCTAAAAATTAATAGCTTGCAAGATTATTAATTTCAAAAAAACCGTCTATACTTTTTTTATATTAAAAAATTTTATAAGTACGGAAACAATTTATGCTCATTAAACACAAACTTATCCTGAATACATCCATTTTAGTAGTTGCAATATTATTCTTATTAATTGTATTAAGTTATTCAGTGGGTTCTTTAGAAGGCGATATAGATACTGCTCGCACTATTGGCGCAATTGATAGTGATGTATTGCAACTCCGTCGTAATGAAAAAGATTTTTTAGCGCGAAAAGATTTAAAGTATGTTGATAAATTTAAAAAGAAAATAACGCAATTAAAAGCGGATATGAATCACTTACAAAGTAATTTTGATGATTTATCCACCGATACTTCGCATGTGAAAAGTTTGAGAAAAGTTATAAATGATTATGAAAAGCACTTTCTTGAATTGGTGGACATTCAAAAAGAGATAGGTTTAAACCCAAAAGATGGTTTATATGGCGAATTAAGAGCTGCAGTTCATAATGCTGAAGAAATTTTGGGAGATAAAAACTATCAACTGTTAAGTGCGATGCTTCAATTGAGACGAAATGAAAAAGATTTTATGTTGCGTCTAGATGAAAAGTATCTGACACGTTGGCAAGATAATGCTCAGGCTTTTGTTGACGATATAAACTCAAGTGATTTAGACCAAACAACAAAGGGCTCATTAATCACAAGTATATCTGGCTATCAAAATGCTTTTGAGAACTTAGTTGCTGGGCAAGTAAAACTTGGCTTGAGCTCTTCTCAAGGTAAATTAGGTGAAATGAGAAAAACAATTCACCAAGTAGATGATCTTAATGCAAAATTAAATATGAAGACCAAACAAGACGTGGAAGATCATATTTTATATGTTGATACTATTTCGTATGGAGCATCTATTGTTATTTTGATCCTTGCAATGGTTGCGGCAATTTGGACGAGCCGTAGTATATTAGAAAGTCTTAATAAACTTAAAGATACAATGGTGAATATTGATAGAGATAAGGATTTATCGGTTCATGTAGCAACAGAAGGTAATGATGAATTAGCTGAAATGGCTGGAGTATTTAATAATATGATCAGCAACTTCAGAAACTTAATTGTTGAAGTTAACCACTCAGTTGAAACCGTAAATACTGCGACACAAAGCCTTTCAGAGAATATTCATACGGCCAATGAGGGAGTGAATTCTCAAATTCAACAAACAGACTTAGTGGCTACGGCCGTAACTGAAATGGTGGCTACTGTTGATGAAATTGCCAACAATACTCATGAAGCTGCCAATAAAGCGGAAACTACACACCAAAATGCTGAAAATGGAAAAACTGGAGTAGAAACAACAATCTCTCAAATTGATCAGCTTTCAACAACTTTATTAGAGTCTGAGAATATTGTTCAAGAATTAGCAAAAGACAGCGACACAATTGGCTCTGTACTTGATGTTATTCGAGGTATTGCTGAGCAAACTAATTTACTTGCGTTAAATGCGGCTATTGAAGCTGCCCGTGCAGGTGAGCAAGGGCGAGGGTTTGCAGTTGTTGCCGACGAAGTAAGAACATTAGCAAGTAGAACACAAGATTCTACTCAAGAGATTGAAAGTATTATAAGTTCACTACAAAATAGAACGAAAGAGATTGTCTCTCATATGGCTGCATGCCGTACACAAGGGCAAGAGAGTGCAGATCAAGCAAGCTCTGCGGGTGCAATGCTTGAAGAAATCACGCAAGATGTTTCAACTATTATGGAAATGAATACCGCTATAGCTACTGCAATTCAAGAACAAAGTACTGTAGCCTCTGAAGTTAATAAACATGTTGTGATGATAAGAGATGTTGCTGAAAGCTCTGGAGATGCTGCGATTCAAAACGGTCAAATGAGTGAAGAACTATCTCAACAAGCTGAAGTATTAAATAGAGAAGTGAATCAGTTTAAGGTTTAATATGCCTTAAATGATTAAATAAAAAAAGGCGCATTAAGCGCCTTTTTGTTATTTTGATTTTAAACTATCGATAGTTTATTAAAGAATAAAACGACTTAAGTCTTCGTCTTTTATGACGTTATCTAAAGTGTCATGAACATATTTTTCATCAATTAATATTACTTCACCACTACGATCGTTAGCAGTATATGAAATTTCTTCAGTTAACTTTTCCATCATAGTATGTAAGCGGCGTGCACCAATGTTTTCAGTAGTTTCATTGACTTGCCACGCAGCGTTTGCAATTGCTTTAATGCCATCTTCACTAAAAGAAATATCAACGCCTTCAGTTGCCATTAATGCAATATATTGCTCTGTTAATGAAGCATTCGGCTCTGTTAATATTCGAACAAAATCATCACTGGTTAATGCTTGTAGCTCAACTCTAATGGGTAATCGACCTTGCAGTTCAGGAATTAAATCTGAAGGTTTTGCCATTTGAAAGGCACCTGAGGCAATAAACAAAATATGGTCAGTTTTCACCATGCCATGTTTAGTGCTTACTGTTGAACCTTCAACTAATGGAAGTAAGTCACGTTGTACACCTTCTCGAGAAACGTCAGGGCCAGATGAATCTCCACGCTTACAAATTTTGTCTATTTCATCAACAAAAACGATACCATTTTGCTCTACTGCTTCAAGAGCCTTGGCTTTAATATCTTCTTGATTAACAATTTTTGCTGCTTCATCTTCTTGAAGCGCTTTAAACGCATCTTTAATTTTAAGCTTACGTTTGCTGGTTTTTTCACTCGACATGCTTTGGAACATATTTTGGAGTTGTGAAGTCATGTCTTCCATTCCTGGAGGCGCCATAATTTCAACACCCATTTGAGGAGCAGCAAGATCTAATTCAATTTCTTTGTCGTCTAATTTTCCTTCACGTAATTTTTTACGGAAAATTTGACGTGTGCTACTGTTATCTGGCTCTGAATCATTGCCAAAACCATCTTTAGGGTTAGGGATTAATACATCTAATATTCGCTCTTCAGCAGCTTCTTCAGCAAGGTGTTTGACTCGCGCCATTTCTTGCTCTTTAGTCATTTTAAAAGCCATATCCGCAAGATCGCGAATAATAGTTTCAACTTCTTTACCGACATAGCCTACTTCAGTAAATTTTGTTGCTTCAACTTTTATAAATGGTGCATTGGCAAGTTTTGCTAATCGGCGAGCTATTTCTGTTTTACCAACACCCGTTGGGCCGATCATTAAAATATTTTTTGGTGTTACTTCGGTGCGCAATTCTTCATTTAATTGCATACGTCGCCAGCGATTTCTAAGCGCAATTGCTACGGCACGTTTGGCGTCTGATTGACCAACAATGTGGCTATCTAATTCGTGAACAATTTCACGAGGAGTCATGTTAGACATAAATTTTCCTTACTGCTGAGCTAATATCTCTGAATGATTATTTTGAGTTATAGTTCATCAATAGTTTGAGAGTGGTTGGTAAACACACAAATGTCACCAGCAATTTTTAATGATTTTTCAACAATTTCTTTTGCTGAGAGTTCAGTGTTTTCTAATAAAGCGGTGGCTGCGGATTGTGCAAAATTACCGCCACTACCAATAGCGATTAAATCATGTTCTGGCTGTACAACATCCCCATTACCAGTAATGATCAATGAAGCAGTATCATCTGCTACAGCTAATAGTGCTTCAAGTTTGCGCAGAGCGCGATCACTACGCCAGTCTTTGGCTAATTCTACCGCGGCTTTAGTTAAATGACCTTGATGTTGTTCAAGCTTGCTTTCAAAACGTTCAAAAAGCGTAAATGCATCGGCAGTTCCACCAGCAAAGCCTGCTAGTACTTTGTCGTTATATAAGCGACGAACTTTTTTTGCATTACCTTTCATAACAGTGTTGCCAAGAGAAACTTGGCCATCACCACCAATAGCTACTTTGCCATTACGTCTTACCGATACGATAGTAGTCACAACTAACCTCAAAATTTATGCTGATAAGAAGGAATCAGCGATATCAATGTAGATTAAGTTGGGTTTTGTCGTGACTTTTTCAAGGAGAGAAGTGTAATTAATTCCACAACCAAATTTGGCAAGTACTGATATTATTACTATTGAGTTTATGTTTATCTTTTTCGGCGCTACGTTTTTTTTCATACGGGCCTAAATAAACTTTGTGCCAAGTACCATTTGAGCCTTTTACAGCGCTAATTTGTGCAGATAAACCAGAAAAAGCAATGTTTGCTTTCATTACTTCAGCTTGTTTTTGAGTTTTAAATGAACCACATTGCATTTTATATGGCCCTTTTTCTTTCACAGCGTATTCGCCCACTTCAACTTCTTTAGTTTTTAATTCTTCCATATATTGCCATTTTTCTTGTGGCGGAGTTGGCAATTGACTGGCATTTTTGTTTTTAGTTGTTTTAGCGGGTGTAGCTGAGTTGATTGGATCGGTCGTTTCAATATCTTTTAATGACCACAAAAAATAACCAAAGCCAGCAAGAGCTACAAGTAATAATAGTAAAATGAGTTTCATTTTTAATGGAATACCTAAAGCAACATCAGCTTGCTTTTTTTGGTAAGGGTTGCTCTTTTTTTTTGGGGAACGAGCGCGAGAAACGTAGTCTTGATGTGCCATTTATAATGCTATTTCTATGTTTAATGCTAAATCTATGGTCATTCTATCGAAATGACTTAAAATTAACAGTGATTATTAAGGATTATTCTTACCAGCTTAAGTCAATAGGATCGATATCAATTGACCAGCGAACTTTATTTAACCATTCATTGTTCTGGCATTCGTGTAATATTTGTATGATTGCTTTATGTAGTTCAGGGCGTGATTTGGCTTGTAAAATTAAATGATAACGATATTTACCTCCTTTTTTCTCCATTGCTGCAGGCATTGGGCCTGCTATATCGCAGGCTGATATTTGAGTTTGAGCCAATTGGCGCAAAAATTTTTCTGGATATGATGGATAATTTGCTTCGGCTCTAAAAAGAGCTTGGTATCCAAATGGAGGTAAATAGGCCATTTTACGTTCAACTAAACTTTGTTGAGCAAAATGACCGTAGCCATTATTGACTAAATCTTGTAATAACGGATGTTGTGGATACTGAGTTTGTACAATCACTTTACCAGGTTTACTTGCGCGCCCAGCACGTCCAGCCACTTGAACCAATAGTTGTGCCATATGCTCACTAGCTCGATAATCAAAACTAAATAAAGCGCCATCAATATCGAGCATAGCAACTAAAGTAACATCGGGAAAATGATGGCCTTTAGCAAGCATTTGTGTACCAATTAGAATTTGATGCTCTTTATCAGTGATTTCTTGAAGCCTTTTAGCTAATTCTCCTTTTTTGCGAGTGCTGTCTCGATCTATCCTGACAGTACTATAGGAGCCGAATTCATCAGCCAAATGTTCTTCAAGTTGCTCAGTGCCTTGTCCTACTGGCTTTATTCGAATGCTACCGCAGTCTGGGCATTGTTGCGGAATGCGCTTTTGACTAGTGCAATGGTGACAAATTAATAAACCTTGTGAACGGTGCAAGGTATATGGTTTGTTACATCGATGACATTCTGCTATCCAATGGCATTCATTACAGTTAATTGCGGGTGCAAAGCCTCGGCGATTCAAAAATACTAATACTTGCTCGCCTTTTTCAAGTGTTCTTTTAATTAATTGCTTGAGCGGTTTAGACAACCCAAATTCTAAAGGCTGATTAGCGACATCAATTAAAGCAATCTTAGCCTGAACACTATTTCCTGCGCGCTTGGTAAGTTGATGATAATGGTATTTATTGGTTAATGCATTTTGTAAAGATTCAAAGCTGGGTGTTGCACTGCCTAATATAATGGGGATATTTAGCTGTTTCGCCCTTAAAATTGCAATATCCCTACCATGATAGCGAAAGCTGTCTTGTTGTTTGAAAGAGCCGTCGTGTTCTTCATCTACAATAATCAGGCCTAATTCTGGCAAGGGGCTAAAAACAGCTGATCGCGTTCCTATAACGATAGCGGCACAACCTTGTAAAGCATTTTGCCAAGTATCAAACCTTTCTTTATCATTCAGACCAGAATGATGTAAAAATATTGGCAAATTAAAACGTTGTTCAAACCTATTCAATGTTTGTGGTGTTAAACCTATTTCAGGGACCAAAACTAGTACTTGTTGTTGGTTTGCCAACACTTTTTCCATTGCCTGTAAATAAACTTCTGTTTTACCACTACCAGTAACGCCATCCACTAAATGACAACTATATTGATCAGTCGATTGATTAATGGCAGAAACAACAACAGCTTGTTCAGCAGATAGAGATAATTTATCGGTAGTATTTAAATCACTTTCTTTCCAATGATATATCTCTATAGGTTTTTCAATGGCAACAATAAACTGCTTTTCTTCCAAGTTTTTCAATTGAGATTTTGTAAAACCTAGAGTACGTATTTCAGGCCATGTGAGCTTATGATGGTTTTCTATTAATTGTATTAATTGAACTTGCTTTTTAGCACGTCCATTCTTGAATTTTTCTAGTTGCTTAAAGTTACAGTCTTCTTTGATTTGCCAATATAGACTAACAGAAGTCTTTAGAGGTTCAACTTTTCTTAGTAATACAGGGAGCGCTTGTTGCAGAACATCACCAATAGGGTGGTGATAATAATTAGCCGCTAAAGTTAAAAGCTTAAGTAAAGAGCTAGGTAAATGTGTATTTGAATCAATACGGCTAATGATTGATTTTAATTTTTCTTTATTTATGGGAGGATTTTTTTCAATGCTAATTACAATTCCAATCACCTGACGATGGCCAAAAGGAACAATAATCCGCTCACCCAATATACTTTTTTGGGTAAGTAATGCTGATGGAACTTGATAAGTAAATAGCTGACGCATAGGTACAGGAATAGCTACTTGTATAAAAATTTCCTGTGACAAAGTATCAGTCTTCAATAAATAATAATAATAAGGTTATTCTGAATGTTTAAGGGGAAGTTGCCAAGGAAAGAGTGCAGATAAAAAATATAATTGATAAAAACTTACAAAATGGTTAATTTTTTACCATTATTTCTTGCAGTGCTTAGGGTGATCCTTTATTATTCGCCACCATTATTTTTAACTCGTATGGTGCTTAGCAGTCAATAATTACTGACTAAGTGGCGATACGGCCTATACAGAGGTTTCCCATGAAAGACGGTATTCACCCTAATTACGCTGAGTTCAAAGCAACTTGTTCTTGTGGCAATGTAATCACTACTCGTTCAACAGTAGGTAAAGACTTACACTTAGACGTATGTTCAGAATGTCACCCATTCTACACTGGTAAGCAAAAAGCTGCTGAAACTGGTGGTCGTGTTGATAAATTCAATAAACGTTTTGGTGCATTGTCTAAGAAGTAATCTTAGTCAGTTAGCAGAATGTTTGAAAAAGCGCCGGTTGGCGCTTTTTTTATGACTGAAAAGTGTTATTTATTTAATGTCACTTGCAAGTTATCTATTAGCCTTGCTTTGCCACAATGAGCTGCGGCCAAAATAACAAGTTCATTATCATCTTCACTGGCGGGCTGTAAAGTTCTGGCGTGACAAATATGAATATAATCTGTTTTTAAACCGGCATTATCGATAAAACTTGCCGCTTTTCTTGCTAAGCCAATAAAATCGGTATCATCTTGAATTTGTTCTGCTAGCCATTGAATGTTTTGGCTTAGTGCCGGTGCTATTTTTAATTCTTCTACTGTTAGATAACCATTACGTGAACTTAATGCTAAACCACTGGTTTCACGTGTAGTTTCAACAGGAATAATTGTAATTGGCATTGATAAGTCTTCAACCATGGTTTGAATAACTTGTACTTGTTGGTAATCCTTTAAGCCAAAACAAGCGACATCAGGTTGAACAAGATTAAATAACTTACAAACAACCGTTGCTACTCCACGAAAGTGACCTGGGCGGCTTTCTCCACAATAGCCTTCCGAAACATTAGGCACTTCAACGTAACTTTGTTTATCTAAACCTTTTGGGTAAATTATTTCTGGGGTTGGGGTAAATAATAAGTCTGTGCCTGCGTTTATTAATTTCTGCTGATCTGCTTCCATGGTGCGAGGATAATTATCAATATCTTCATTGGCCCCAAATTGCATCGGGTTAACAAATATACTGGCAACAATTTTGTCTGCATGTTTATGAGCTTCTGTTACTAATGAAATATGTCCAGCGTGTAAGTTGCCCATTGTCGGCACAAAAGCAACGGTTAAACCTTGTTGATGCCAAGCTTTTATTATGCCGCGGAGTTCATCAATTTCGCTAACTGTCTTCATTTTTTATTTACCAAAGTTTAAAAGTTGTTTACTTAAATATATGTTCATCGCCAGGGAAATTGCCATTAGTGACTTCTGAAATGTAAAGTTCAATGGCTTTCTTGATATCTCCAGTATCGATTAAAAAGTTACGTGAAAATTTTGGCATGTAGCTACATGAAATTCCCAAAGCGTCGTGCATTACTAGAATTTGACCGTCAGTATCTTTGCCAGCGCCAATGCCAATGGTAGGAATGTTTATTGCTTCTGAAATAGCCTTTCCAAGTCCAGCAGGAATACACTCTAATACTAATAACTGTGCACCAGCCGCTTCTAACGCTTTAGCATGTTCAATCATTTCTTGAGCTTTATCTTCATCTCGTCCTTGTACTTTAAAGCCGCCAAATACGTTAACAGATTGAGGTGTTAATCCTAAATGAGCACAAACAGGAATACCTCGTTCAACTAGACCTTTAATGGTATCAACTAACCATAAACCGCCTTCCATCTTAATCATGCTTGCACCAGCTTGCATAAGCTTGGCTGCATTGGTAAAAGCTTGTTCTTTGGTGGCATAACTCATAAATGGCATATCGCTAATAATAAGTGTTTCTTCAACGCCGCTTTTTACGCATTGGGTGTGATAAGCCATATGCTCAATATCAACAGGGAGAGTATCGTCTTTACCTTGTAAAACCATACCTAATGAATCACCAATTAAAATAGCGTGAATACCTGCTTGATCAAATAATTTAGCGAAACTTGCATCATAAGCGGTAATGGTTGATATTTTTTCACCATTTAGCTTCATTTTTTGTAAGGCTGCGGTCGTTATTTTTGCCATGTTTATTCCAATATTAAAGGATTAATTATTATAGTTTGATTTATTTTAGCGTATTTAGATTAATTGGCTATGAATTTTTAAGTCATTGGTGGCGATGTTTTTTGCGAGTGTGGATATATTCTCGCCATCAGGTAAGAGTTTGTTAGTGGTTATTTCAGCCAAAGGAATTAATACAAACTCACGACTTTTCATCCCATAGTGTGGAATCGTTAGACGGTCGTTATTGATGACTTTGTCACCAAAAAGCAAGATATCTAAATCTAAAATTCGGGCACCCCAGCGATTTTCTTTACGAATGCGGCCGGCTTGATTTTCAATCGCTTGTAATTGGTCTAACAATTCTAGTGCAGTAAGCTGAGTGTTGATTGCGAGAACAGCGTTCATATAGTCAGGTTGGTTTTGAGGCCCCATTGGTCGACTAAAATACAATGATGATATATTTTCAATTGAAGAATTTGAGATGTTTTTAATATGAACAATCGCTTGGCGAATTTGAGATTCAGGATCTGATAAATTACTGCCAAGCCCAATATAAACGAGGGTCATCATTCACTACTTTTAGCTGGTTGAGTACGAGGTTTTCGTCTCTTTCTTGGAGAACGTCGTGGTGAGGCCCCTGTTTTAACAACACTTTTAATCATCAACTGTTGAGTGTCATGATTGTTGTTTTGAAAATCAGTCCACCATTTTGCTAATTCAGCAAGTTGAGAATTTTCTTCTGTTGATTCTATTTCACTACGTAACAGTAAAAAGTCGTAACCGGCTCTGAACTTAGGATGTTCAAAAGCCTTATAAGCTTGTTTTCCTACACGTTTATTCAACTTGTCTTGCAATATCCAGATATCTTTCATCACAGCTTGGAAGCGTTTTGGAATGGCAATACTACGTTGTTGTTCAGACATAATTTCACCTAAGGCATTAAAAAATGCATCTTGAGGTGTTAGCTGTGTTTGTGAACGAAGCTGATTAATTTGTTTTTGTAGTGGGTACCACAAAAGTGCTGCAAATAAGAAAGCTGGCGTAACACGTTTATCATTATTAATACGGTCGTCAGTATTTTTTAATGCCTTTTCAATAAAAGGAGTGAGATAAGGGTCGTCATTGCTGTTTAGTGCTTGATCAACAATAGGGAAAAAGTATCGAAACAGTTGATATTCACGTAATAAATGAAAATTCTTTAGTGCTTTTCCAGATAAAAATAACTTTAGAAACTCTTCAAACATTCTCGCTGGAGGAATATTTTCTAATAATGGCGCTAATGCTTTTATGGGACTTTGGGTCTCTTTACTTATATCCATATCAAGTTTAGTGGCAAAACGAATGGCACGTAACATACGGACGGGATCTTCACGATATCGAGTTTCAGGGTCACCAATTAAACGTATCTTTTTAGCTTTTATATCAGATAAACCGTTTGCAAAATCATGGATTTTATAATCGGCTGAAGAGTAATAAAGAGCATTTATGGTAAAGTCACGACGTTCTGCATCTTCTTCAATAGAGCCATAAATATTGTCTCGTAACAACATGCCATGTTCACTTTGTTTAGACGTTTTTTGACAATCTTGTTGATTTTTCGGAGCGCTTTCATGATGGCCTCTAAAAGTAGCCACTTCAATAATTTCACGACCAAATACGATATGAGCTAAACGAAAGCGTCTGCCAATTAAGCGGCAATTTCTAAATAGTGACTTAATTTGCTCAGGAGTAGCATTGGTGGCAATATCAAAGTCTTTTGGCGCTAAGCCAAGTAAAATGTCTCGAACACCTCCACCAACAAGGTAAGCATTATAACCACCTTTATTTAATCGATGTAAAACCTTTAATGCGCTTGGACTGATCAAACTACGAGAAACGGGATGTTGATCACGGGTATAAATTTGTGGTGAATTATCGATACTTTTAGGTGATTTACTTTTTTTGTTTTTGCCTAAAACTTTTTTACACAAATTGATCACGCTTTTAATGACAGTAGCCTATTTAAATGAAGAATATCGGCGGCAATAATATAACAGTGAGAGTAAAAAGAGAATGAAAAAACAGCATCTAGGTTATTTTATTGGCTTTATTAATTAATAATCATGAAGTATTCGTTAGTTTGATTTACGTTAACTGAATCTCACGCTTTTTAGGAACCATATCTATTTGCCAATGATTAATTGCCCATTTTATAATTTCATTAACATTTTCAGAAATTAATTCCTTTGGTGGCTGCTGACCTAACAGCGTTAAAGCTGCCATTAAAGCTGGTTGTGGATTTGAATTATCAATTGCGGGTGCTTTATTTTGTTTACTAAGTTTGTATCCTTGCTCAGTAACTACTAGTGGAATATGGCCAAAAGTTGGAGGGCTATTTTTCAATTGAAAATTATTTAACTGTATATTCTCAAGTAAAGGATAAAAACTTAATTGGCGAGCAGTAGGTTCTAATAGATCACAACCTCGAATAACATGGCTAATGTTTTGATAAATATCATCAGCGACAACGGCTAGCTGATAAGCAAATAGTCCATCCTTTCTAAAAATGATAAAATCTTCTTCAGCTAACGCCTGTTCACACTTTATATTTCCTTGGATTAAATCATGATATTGATAAATACCATGGTTATTAATTACACGTATTGCACTATTACTTTTTTCGATATTTAAACTTCGACAATGGCCTTGATAAATACCGCCAATTGTTTTGATTTGTTTACGAGTGCAACTGCAATAATAACAATGACCTTCTTTAAAAAGCTCTTTAATAACCTGGAAGTAATAATCGGATTGTTTACTTTGAAAGAGTACGGTTTCGTCCCAATGTAAACCAAACGCTTCAAGTGTTTTTAATATATGTTCGCTTGCGCCAATTTTTTCTCGTGGTGGATCAATATCTTCTATACGAACAAGCCATGTACCATTATTTTTTTTCGCGTCTAAAAAGCTAGCAAGCGCGGTGATTAATGAGCCAAAATGAAGGTGACCAGAGGGAGAGGGAGCAAAGCGACCACGGTAAGAAGGCTGCGGTCGCATTATATTGCTATTTATGATCAAAGAATGTTGTTAGCCAGCGAGTTGGCGTTCTTTAATTTCAGATAATGTTTTACATTCAATACATAAATCGGCTGTTGGACGTGCTTCTAATCGACGAATGCCAATCTCTATACCACATGTTTTACAAAAACCGAATTCATCTTCTTCAATCAATTGTAAAGTCTTTTCAATTTTCTTGATCAGTTTACGCTCACGGTCACGTGTACGTAATTCAAGACTGAATTCTTCTTCTTGAGCAGCACGATCTACAGGATCTGGAAAGTTTGCTGCTTCGTCTTGCATGTGTGTAACTGTACGGTCAACTTCTTCTCGAAGTTGAACACGCCAAGCATCTAATATTTTTTTGAAATGCTCTGCTTGATCAGCGTTCATATATTCTTCATTAGCTTTTTCTACGTAAGGTTCTACGCCTGCTAATGCTAAAATACCTAATGCTTTTTTGTTTGGCATGCTAATTCTCCTAATGCTGCTTACATCAAATAACTCATAAATTCTATTATTTGATTGCATGTGCCAATTATAATAGACCTGAAATATCAGAACTATATTGTGTTGCGGAGTTAAAAATTCAAGAATAAATTAAAAAATAATTATTTATTAATTTAAATCAAAAGGTTAGCTAACGTGTTTATATAAAAGAAATAACACCTTGCCCGCAAGATCACTTTTTTAACAAGTTTTACTATCCCGAGTCAATGTTTTACTAAGATTATTTCACCATGACTTGTTTTTCAACAGTAATTATTACACCTTCATCGTTTTGTTTAAAGTCTGCTTTGTAAGCGATAATTTCAACACCTTTTTGTTTTGCTAATGTTAAGAGTTGGGCGTATTTTTCATCAATATGAGTCGCAGCTTGTACAGATGATATTCCAGAGTGAAGTACAGCGAACAATAAAACAGCTCTGTTTCCTTGCTCAACAACGTCAATTAATTCTCTTAAATGCTTTTGTCCTCTTTCAGTTTTAGCATCAGGAAAATAACCTTGCTCGTTTTCTAAAAGTGTTACGCTTTTTACTTCTATATAGGTTTTTGTATTTTTCTGATCAATAAGGAAAAAGTCAATTTTGCTTTTTTCATTCCCATATTTTACTTCACGCTTTAAATGGGTGAACTTGTTAAGTTCATTTATTACTTTTTCATTCAGCGCTTCTTCAATCAGTTGATTTGCACGAATGGTATTAACACATATCAAGTCACCATTTGGCTTTTCTGTAACTTCCCAACTAAAAGGATATTTTCTCTTAGGGTTATCCGATACGCTATACCAAACTATATCACCTTCGTCAGCACACCCACTCATAGCGCCCGTATTTGCTACATGGACTGTTGTAATTGTGCCATCTTCTAATATGACATCAGCGAGAAATCGTTTATAGCGTTTAATTAGGGTCGCTTTATGTAATTCTATTTTCATTATAGGTAAATAAGTGTGATTTTTTATTATTTTACGTTAAGAAGGCGATAATCGCTAACGCCTACCTTATACCGCAAAGTGAACTTGATTTAGATTCGTATTTATCACAGGAAAGAGTCTGCTTTGTCGCCAATTGGGCATAGGTCAGAACATAATCAGGTATCGCTAAGAGTGATTGTTCCGATAAACCGGACGTTAGCAGCTTGAAGTATATGTAGCTTTTCCCCTAAAAAATATTTAAACCGTTTAGAGTCACATTACGCTGAATTCTCAGTAATCCCCTACTATAAAAGTACAAAAGTAATTGGGCTAACTTTAACTAATTGAATTTTTATACTTTTCTGGTAAGTTAATAGTAAATGACTATGCGGACATTACTGATATGTCTACATAATAAGCTGTTAGGTGCCTATCAATTGAAAGCTCTTCCTTACGTTTATGTTTGTGCAGCCTTATACTGTTTACTTTACTTATTAATATGGTTTGTGCCATTTACGTCCAAAATTATTGGTAGTGACGGAAGCTGGTATTTTGGGCTGGGAATTGTTTCGCTGTGGGTATTACCTTTGTTCATAGTTGGCTGGGTTTCTGGGAATGTGAGAAGTTCAATAATTTCTAGTGTTGGAAAAAACTTTGCTTATGTAGCGCTAGGTATAATTTCTTTGTTTTTTCTATGGGGCATATCTATGTTATTAAGTCTTGAAATTTATGGCGTTTAAGCACCTAACAAGTCGTTAAAGCAGGACAAATAACAGTTGGCTTTTGCTCCTGCGTCGCTTATTTTAGCCAACATATTAT
>JAGSHH010000040.1 GCA_023954655.1 Colwelliaceae bacterium | reverse complement strand
GTAATGTGGTGGAGTACATCAAGTACATAAACGCACTCTAGGGTCTGTTGTTTATAATGCGGCAAAACAACGACAAGAACGTATCTCGTTTTTTCAAGCTTCCACAATAAAACGCGAAAGATAAAAATGAAGAGTGCAAACCTGCTGTAATCCTAGTAACAGGAAAATAAGTAGGTAAAGGTTTTTATTTGCTTAATTTAGATGTATTACTTTTAACACCGCCCATATCTTGAAAATGGAGCTTAGCGCAATATGCAGAACTAATTCAGTGAGAATATAGTAATAAAGGGATTACTTTATTACTATATTGATGTCTTCTCTATTTAAAAGCGAATGTGAAAGAAACTTTAGAATGGTTATAAAACCTAGATACAAGATTGATGAGTAGAAAAGTTTAACTTTGGTATAAGAGAGATTTATTAAAAGTACTACCTACTTTCTATTAACTTCATTGAATTTAGCTAATTGCTCTTCAGTAGCCGGTAATTGATATTTTTCTTTCCAATCTGCATACGGCATACCATAAACTTGCTCTCTAGCTTCTTCAATATCAACATTTACACCAAGCTTTTCTGCTTCTGCAACTGTCCATTTTGAAAAGCAATTACGGCAAAAACCAGCAAGATTCATCAGTTCAATATTTTGCACATCTTTTCTGTTATCCAAATGTCTTAATAGTCGACGAAATATAGCCGCTTGAATTTCAATTTCTTTATCCATAATGTTCTCTTTAAATTAGTTTAAGTTATTATTAATTCTCAGCTACGTCAAAATCTTTTGTTTCTTCAGAAGGAAGCTCAGGTTGTTTATGACGACGAATTTGTACAATAATGCCCATATAAGGATGATCAAAATAGTGTACTTCTCTGCTGATCATACGACGATTTTGTGTCAACCTGATTGGAAATATTTCAGTTTTGTTGTTTGGCTTTAATAGTAAACTTTCTTGATCAGTTAGTGAGAAATTTAAAATACTAAAGTCAGCAGCAACGTTTAAAAAATTTCCAATTAAATAAACATCAATTAAGCCTTCAATATACCAAGGTTGTACAGGTTCTAATGGCCCTTTGATAATAAGATCATTACTTAAAGGGGAAAATGTTACAGGGGTATCGCTATAATCTTTGATAACCGTTTCAATATTATTTACTTGTGGTAACCCTTGTAATATCCCATTTATTCTTTGTTTTTTAAGTTCTTCTAACTGATTTTCTTTTGTGAGTTCAGCTGATTTTTCAAGTGAATTTTTGTTATGTATTTTATCTGTTAAAGGCGACTGAAAGATTTCATTTAATGTTTGCTCTTCCAATAATGCGGCACTTTTTTCAGATTGATAAACAGACAGACTTCTTTCAAACTTAGCTTGTAGGTTATCTCCAGCAAATAATTTTAATGCTTGAGATTCTTTCTTTTCAAAAACAGGTTGTCGCCAAGCTAAATGTAATAAAGGTCTGAAGTTTTTACTACGGCGTAATTGTTTCACAATATCTGATAATTGTAGTGAATTCTTGCTTAGTAAATAAGGGAATTTACTGTAAAGGTTTTCTGAGTTATTTATGACTTTAGGCATTTGATTAACAACAAAACCATTATACATATATAAATTTTTATCTGGGTTTAACTGGTCAAATTGTGATTGAGAAATATGACAGAGTGTTTGAGTTTCTGTATCCGCGTAAAGTGATTGGTAGTTAAACTGAATGTCTGAAAAAGTTTTTTCCGCCTCAAGCACTAAAGCTATTTGTTCGTCATTTATGGCTTGTATAGCGACTGAGTTTTCATCGAAAATATCAATGCCAGAGGCTAATTCTGTGGTTGTTTCTTCATTATGAATTGTGTCAGTTGAAGTGATTGAATTTATATTTCTTTGTTCTTGTTTTGTTTTTATTCGATCAAAAAAATCGTCGTTATCACCTGGTTGTACGGGCATTGTACCACTGTTTATTTCGCTTGAGTCTTCTAACGAGTCTTGAACACTATTGGTTATGTATCCCTCATTTTCAATCAGAGATAATGCCTGGGCTTGAGCTTGTTCAGCATCTAAATATTCGAGGGTTTTGTTTGGGAAGAATACTGGCCATATAGATGCTTTTTCTAAGTAAGTCCTTTCGTCTAACTCATCACCACACATAGGCAGCTTTTGTTTTAATGAGGCAATGTTAGGATTTAAATAGGGTGACAGTAGATCGAGCGCGTTTTTGTAATCAAGAGTGAAGTTTTGCCTAGAAAACTTTTCTTTTAGTTTTGCTTTATCATCAAGGTGACTAATTAAAATAACTTCTACTTCAAACCAATCTCCAGACCATTTACTGGCTGACATAGCCGAAAATGAAAAGAAAATACTGGAAAATAAAACGAGGCTTTGTTTAATATTCATCAATTTCCTAAAGTAAATGATAAGCTTAAAATTGTTCAATCAGTGTTTTATAAGCTCATCATACCTTGTAATTTAATTGCTGTTAATTAAGTTTTTTATTAGGGCTGTTAATCTTTCATTTTAATTCCTGCTAAAGGTTAATTTTTAAGATAACAAGGCGAAAAAAGTGCTATGTAGTTATTCTACTTTAACTTTATTCAACGCTGTTAGGTTAATAATTAGTCATAGCCCTTTGGGTTGTCTTGAAAAAGCGTCATCCTTTGTTGCTTAAAATGCATTTGGAATAACCAAATATTACAATAAGCGCCTCGATTGACATCTTTTTCAAGTTCAACAGAACTTTAAACTGAAAGGTTATCAGCCCTTCAGATCACCAAGAATAGAAGTGATCATCGTAAAACGTGACTTTGCATCTTCAGTAACACGATTAAACTTAAGCTTATTTGCACCATCCATTTTAAAGACACTGGGTTGAGCTTGAATTAATCCAATGATAAACATTGGATCAACTTTTGTATTATTACTAAATTCGACAGATCCTCCAGCTGGTCCTGCTTCAATTCTAGAAATACCAATTTTTTGTGCTTTTAATTTTAGCTTTGCAATATGTACTAAATTTTTTGCTGCTGGTGGTAATAGGCCAAAACGATCAATAAGCTCAACTTGAATATCATCAAGCTCATTTTTATCTTTTGCGCTGGCAATACGTTTGTATAAACTTAAACGTAAACTAACATCAAAAATATAATCATCAGGTAACAAAGCAGGAACACGCAATTCAACTTCTGTTTGCTGTGACGTCATTTGATCGAGTGATAGTTGTTTGCCTTCTTTTAAAGCGGCTACGGCTTGATCGAGCATTTCCATATATAAACTAAAGCCTACTTGGCTCATAGAACCACTTTGATCTTCCCCTAATAATTCACCTGCACCACGAATCTCTAAATCGTGTGTGGCGAGGGTAAAACCTGCACCTAAATCTTCTAATGATGCAATGGCATCAAGACGCTTTTTGGCATCTTTAGTCATTGTTTTTACATGTGGCGTTAATAAATATGCATAAGCTTGATGATGTGAGCGACCTACACGACCACGCAATTGATGTAACTGTGCTAAGCCTAAATGGTCGGCTCTATCCATAATAATAGTATTAGCGCTTGGTACATCAATGCCGGTTTCAATAATGGTGGTACAGACTAATACATTATACCTTTGATGATAAAAATCCCCCATTATTCGTTCAAGGTCGCGCTCTCGCATTTGACCGTGAGCGGTAACTATTTTAGCTTCTGGTAGTAAATTTTGAATATCAGCTGCTACTTTTTCAATGGTATCAACATTATTATGTAAAAAGTAAACCTGACCACCACGTAATATTTCTCGTAATATTGACTCTCTAATCAGGGCATCATCACGCTGGCGAACAAAGGTTTTTACTGCTAAACGTTTTGCTGGTGGGGTGGCGATAATTGATAAGTCTCGCATGCCACCCATAGCCATATTTAAGGTTCGTGGAATTGGTGTTGCGGTTAGAGTTAAAATATCAACGTTAGAACGAAGTTGTTTTATCTTTTCTTTTTGTTTAACACCGAAGCGATGTTCTTCATCAATGATTAATAAACCAAGGTCTTTATATTTAATACTGTTTTGCAATAATTTATGCGTGCCAATTAATATATCAATATGGCCTGACTCTACTTTATCAATTACTTCATTTTGTTGCTTAGTTGTTTTAAAACGAGACAACACTTCAACTGATACAGGCCAATTAGCAAATCGGTCTTTAAAATTATCATAATGTTGTTGAGCGAGCAGGGTTGTTGGCACTAAGATAGCCACTTGTTTGCTATCATTCACCGCAACAAAAGCAGCGCGCATTGCAACTTCTGTTTTACCAAAACCCACATCACCGCAGACTAACCTGTCCATTGTTTTGTCTGATAACATGTCACTAACTACAGCATTTATAGCTTGTTCTTGATCGTGGGTTTCTTCAAAACCAAAACTATCCGAAAATGCGATATAGTCATCTTTATTTCGGGAAAATTGATAGCCTTTATTATTAGCTCGTTTAGCATATATATCGAGTAGTTCAGCGGCAACATCTTTTACTTTTTCAGCAGCCTTTCTTTTTGCTTTTGTCCATGTGTCATTACCGAGTTTATGTAATGGTGCATGTTCGGCATCAGTTCCAGAATAACGACTGATTAAATGGAGTGATGCTACTGGTACGTATAATTTAGATTCACCAGCATAACTCAAAGTTAAAAATTCTGTGGTCATGCCGCCATTTTCTATGGTTTGTAGACCTAAATAACGACCAATACCATGCTCAATATGTACAACAGGTTGACCAATTGATAGCTCAGCGAGGTTTTTAAAGATTGCATCGGCTTGAGTATCTTGCTGTTTTTTCCGACGTCGAGCTTGTCGAACTCTATCTCCCAATAACTCTGATTCGGTGATAAGTGCGACGGAGTTTTTAAGTGAAGCGCCTTTGCTTTGAAAAATAAAGCCTGCTGATAATGCATTGACCGTAATACCAATTTTTTCATCAGAATCAATGAAGTCTTCGATTGTATTAAATTGTTGGGGCTGCATTTGGTTGCGTTTTAATAACTCTAAAACACTTTCACGGCGACCTTGGCTTTCGGCAACAAATAATACTTTACTGGGTGTTTCTTTATCACCAATAAAGACATTTAATAAATCAAAAGGTTGTTTTAGTTGATGGCTAACTGTCAGAGGTGGTAATTCATTAATATCATAATGAATGATGCCTTTACTTGATTGGCTTTCTTCACCAGCTTCTTTGTTTAATGGAGTTGGTGAAATTGAGATGCGATCAAAAGGTTTTAATGAAGAATATAATTCGTCTTTATTTAAGAATAACTGTTTAGGCTCAAGCAATGGGCGCGTTGGATCATAACGTCTATCGTCATAACGATATTCCACATCAACCCAATAATGCTCGATAGCTTTATCAATATCACCAGAAACTATTATCAGTGCATTTTCGGATAAATAATCACATAAAGTATTGGTTTGTTCGAAAAATAATGGCAAGTAATATTCAACACCTGCTGGCATAATTCCATCACTAACTTGATGATAAATAGATTCTTTATGGATAGTGCCTGTAAATAATTCGCGGTATTGTTGGCGAAATAAGTTGATACCTGCTTGATCAATAGGAAATTCGTGGGCAGGTAGTAATTCTATGATTGATATTTTCTCACTTGAACGTTGATTTTCTGGATCAAACAAACGAATTTCATCAATCTCGTCATCAAAAAAATCTAATCGAAAAGGGGTGTTGCTGCCCATAGGATAAAGATCAAGAATAGCTCCACGAGCAGAAAACTCTCCATGTTCCATAACTTGGTCAACATAGCGGTAGCCGCTGGCTTCAAGTTCTTGTCTAAGTTGATGGAGGTCTTTTCTATCGCCTTTTTTAATTAATAAACTATTACTTTCTAGATATTGTTTGGGTGCTAGTCGCTGAATTAATGTTGAAACTGGAACAATAACAATGCCTTGCTGCATTCGAGATAACTGGTATAGCGTGGCTAAACGTTGAGAGATGATATCTTGATGAGGTGAAAATGTATCGTAAGGTAAAGTTTCCCAATCAGGAAATAAACATATAGAAAGGGAGTTATCATTTAAACTATTTAGCTCTTGCTCTAAACGAATAGCAGAAGGTGTATCGTGAGTGATTAATAAAATAGGTTTTTCAGCTTGCTTAGCCGCTTGATAAATGGCAATGGTGCTACTAGAGCCAATAAGGTTATGCCAAGATTTTTTATCTGCAGATTTTCCACGTCGAGAAGTTAAAGCAGGGGTGTATAAATGATGTCTTTTGCTCATGAATAGTTTCGTTCTTCGGCTTATTTTTTATGTTAATTAAGACTTAATCTTGATTTTTTGCACTCATGCTTGTGCAGGGCAACATAATAGCATGAGTGTGTGTAAAGTAGAGCACTTTTGAAGTGAAAATCAGAGGAGGAAACTCTGTCAAAATTTGTTGTGAAAATGATTAATCATTATTAGAAATTAATAATGGGAGGAAAACGCTTCAGCAAGGTAGTATACTTGCGTTACAGATATATATTGTATCAACTTAGTTTTAATTTAGGAGTCCTTAGTGACCAATAATGATGTTTTACGCCGAATTCGTTACACCTTCAATTTAAGAGATGAAAAGGTCGTAGCAATTTTTGCTCATGCCAACTGCAAAGTGAGCGAAGAACAAGTTCAAAACTGGTTAAAAAAAGATGATGATGCTGAAATGGTGGAAATTATTGACGTTGAATTAGCCAGTTTTTTGAATGGTTTCATTATTGAAAAACGTGGTAAACGTGATGGTGCTCAGCAAAAACCGGAAAAAACCTTAACTAAAAACTTAATGTTAATGAAGTTAAAAATAGCCTTACAGTTACAAAATGAAGACATAGTAGACTTATTAGCTACAACAGGCTTTACTCTTGGTAAGTCAGAGTTAACAGCATTTTTTAGAAAGCCAGATCATAAAAATTACCGACACTGCAAATCACAATTCTTACGTAACTTTTTACAAGCATTGCAAGATAAGCATAGAAAACCATACACGCCAAAAAACAAACCTAAAAATAAACAAGAAAGTGAAAACGATGAATTAAGTGAAGAGCCAGTAAGTAATGCGTATAAATCTGCTACACCAAATGCCAGTAAATTATATGTGAATCCTAATGCCTCTAATAAAAGTGAGAAAAAATCCTCACGTAAAGTGCTAAAACTTAAACCTGAAGATATATATAAATAGTTAGCTTCAGAAAATAGACGTATATTTCATGACTAAAAATATTATTCCATTTATTAGTGAACTGCCACTTACTGAGCAGGTTCAATGGATTGAGCGATTAACTCAATTGTTACCTAATATTGAAATAGTGCTTGAATCGTCTATTGGTGATTTAGACAAATCTCATTGTAAAGTAGCTATTGTTGCTAACCCAAACCCTAAAATTTTAATGCACTATAGCTCTCTAGTTTGGATCCAAAGTGTATGGGCAGGTGTTGAACGTTTAGTGACTGAAATTGAAAACCCTTCTTTTGATATTGTTAGGTTAGTTGATCCTTGCTTAGCACAAACTATGGCTGATGCAGTTGTTGCTTGGAGTTACTATCTGCATCGTGATATGCCGGTTTATAAATCTCAACAGAATAATCAAAACTGGCAGCAACATAATGTTTCATTAACAAGTGACTGTACTATAGGTGTTTTGGGTTTAGGTAAGTTAGGACTGGCGAGTGCAAAAAAACTCGCACTAAATAACTTTAATGTTATTGGTTGGAGCCAAAACAAAAAATCTTCAGAAAACTTTAAATGTTATAGTGGTGTTGAAGGTTTAAAGACTGTTGTTTCTCAATGTAACATTGTAGTCATTCTCTTGCCCTTAACGAATGAAACATATGGTTTATTTAATTCGTCTTTGTTTTCTTTAATGAAAAGTGATGCAGGACTTATTAACTTTGCCCGTGGAAATATTATTAACAATGATGATTTATTAACTGCGTTAAAAAGTAAAAAGCTTTCTCATGCAGTATTAGATGTTTTTGATAAAGAGCCTTTGCCCAAAGATGACAGACTATGGCAAAACGCTAATATCACCATTTTACCTCATATTTCGGCTCCGACAAATAAGGAAACTGCCTGCCAAATAGTGAAGAGTAATATTGATAATTATTTTATTTCTGGAAACATTCCATCAGCAGTTGATTTGAAAAAAGGATATTAAATTTACTTTAACATCACTGTAACGTAGTTAAATAACCTTACAAAAAGAAAGGTTGATTTATATCAAAGTCTCATATTATTGGAACGCTATACTGGCGTTACTTCTAAACTCACCCCAATACTAATTATGACAAAAAAACCTGTAGTTTACTCTTGCTCTGGCTGTTCTAATGTTGCCCGTGTTGCTCATGATATAGCCTTAAATCTTGATAGTGATGGAATTGCTGAAATGTCTTGTGTTTCTGGTGTAATTGGGAATATTCCTCCGATTAAAGCAATTGCCATGTCTGGTAGAAAAATTATAGCTATTGATGGTTGCTCACTGGCTTGTACAAAAACCTGTTTAGATGCATCTGATGTTGAAACTTCAGAGTATTTTGTGATTACGGATTTAGGCATTGAAAAGCGTGATAAATGGCAAGATTCTTTAACCGAAAATAGCAAAGCTATGGTTCATATTTATGGTGAATTGTCTAAAAAGGGCATTAATTTTAATAACGCTTAAAAACAGTGAAAATTCAATTTTTTCTTAATGAAAACTTCGCTATGATAATAATTCTATAATTAATAATAGATAAATATGGCGAAGTTTTTTAATTTATTAGCAAATGCATTGTTCCCAATAAGAAGCTTACTTTTAGTTGTTTGTGTTTTCTCTGCCGCCTCTATATTTTATTTGTTAGTCTTTTCGAACGTAACCTTTCAAGAACGATTTCTACTACCAAGCTTATTAACTTTTCTTTGGGGATTGATTCTTTTTGTGCTTTGCCATAGTTTTTCGGGTCGTTCGTCTTCATATCAAAATGCTCACAATATTAATGGCTGGTTCGCTCGTTTAAAATATAAATTAGCAACTTTCTTTCTTTGGTTGTATAGCATTGCTTTTATTGTGCTTATTATTGTTTCTTTTCATTTTTCTTTTAAAGTTCTCGGAATTTGAAGAATATGAAAGGCTCTGGAGTAGTCATTAAAATCTATACTGATGATCTAAAGGGCAGTAAACACCAACGTTTTACTTTACGTTTGAAAAATAAAAAAACCGTTTTAGTTATACATAATATAGATATAGCCCCAAAGATATATGGTTTGAATATTGGTGATACAGTTGAGTTCATGGGGCAATATCAATGGAATAAACTTGGTGGAATGATACATTGGACGCATCATGATCCCAATGCCAAACACCCTTTAGGCTGGTTGAAACATAATGGAAAGTTATATAGTTAATCGTTAATAAGTCATAGTATTTAAAAATTTAAAAACTATGACTTATTTAGTTATACTACGTAATGAATCTTATTTAAAAGAGTTAGTTATGCGATTTTTATCTCGACGTCTAGTTATGCCAAATGACTTAAATTACGGTTACTCTTTATTTGGTGGCAGAGTATTACAATGGATAGATGAAGAAGCTGCTATTTATGTAATATGCCAATTAGAAACTAATTGTTTAGTGACTAAACATATTGGTGAAATAAGTTTTGAAGCACCGGCGATGCAAGGGGATATTGTTGAATTTGGTTTGGAAACTAAAAAAGTAGGGAAGTCTTCAATTACAGTAACTTGTTTGGTAAGAAATAAAGTCACTAAAAAAACTATTTGTTTAGCCGATGATATCGTTTTTGTTAAAGTTGATCCCGAAACCCGACAACCTGTAGCTCATGGTAAAACATTAGAAATGCTGGTAAAGCAAACTATTGATGAAGTTAAAACATTAAATTTGTAACCATCATTTGTATTTCTTTATTAAGCTTGCTTTCACTCTTATATATACACTTTTAATATCGTTAGTCTCGATTGTTTAATCGTTATATTTTCTTATTATTCATAAATTATTACATTTAGAGTTAGTTTAAAATTTGCTTTGGGTGTGTTGGTGATATATAACACTAATAGATTGATATGTTTTTTCATTACAGGAACTTGCTATGACAACTCAATGGGATGCTGATAAACCGATATATCTTCAGTTATATCAGCAAGTACTAACTCGGATACTTGATGGTTACATAAAAGAAGGTGAAGCATTACCTTCGGTAAGAAAAGTAGCTTCACAATACCAAATTAATCCAATAACAATTTCGAAGGCGTATCAAATGTTGCAAGACGAACAAGTGGTAGAAAAACAGAGAGGTAAGGGACTTTTTGTTAAACAAGGAGCTCAAGAGTCTATGTTGGAGCGTGAGAGAGAATCATTCTTGACGAATCAATGGCCTCAAATATTAAATCAAATCACACGTTTGAAGCTTTCTGCTGAGCAACTTTTATCAATTGATAAAGGAGATAAATAATGACTGAGCTAATTTCTATTTCCAATCTTAATAAAAATTACGGTGATAAGCGAGTTGTCTCTGAACTGAATTTGTCGGTACAGTCAGGCCAAATCTTAGGTCTAGTTGGACCAAATGGTGCAGGAAAAACTACGTGTTTACAGGCGATGCTTGGTTTAGTTAATTATGAAGGTAACATTGATATCTTAGGTTATAACCCTAAAGAACAACGGAATAAAATGCTTGAAGATGTTGCATATATTGCTGATGTTGCTGTACTACCTAAATGGCTAAAAGTTAAACAAGCTTTAACATATATGGCTGGTGTTCACCCAAACTTTAACCGTGAAAAAGCAGAAACTTTTCTTGATAAAACTAATATTGGTCTATCGAGCAAAGTTAGTCAGTTATCAAAAGGCATGGTTACGCAATTACATTTAGCCTTGATTTTAGCGATTGATGCAAAAGTACTGATTCTAGATGAGCCAACTTTAGGTCTTGATATTTTAACTCGTCGACAATTCTATACACACCTTCTTGAAGATTTTTATAATGAAGATAAGTGCATAATTGTAACCACTCATCAAATTGAAGAAATTGAACATATATTAACTGATGTTGCTTTTATTCAAGAGGGGAAAATCGTGCTAGCTGAAAGTACAGATAATATTAAAGAGCGCTTTAAACTGGTTTCCGTTACGCATGAACAAGTTGAACAAGCTAAAACTTTACAGCCATTATTTGCGAACAGCCTCATGGGATTAACAACGATGTTGTTCGATAATCAAAATGGTAATGATTTGCAAAAGTTTGGAGCAATTAGTGATCCAAGTTTAGCGGATATTTTTGTTGGTGTAATGGCTAAGGAGATGTACTAATGAATACTTTACAATTTACCACTAGTATAAAAAGAGAATTATGGGAATATAATAAAATATTTAAGTGGATACCTATTTCTTTAGCATTATTATTTATTTGTTCTCCATTCCTCAATTACCTCTTAAGTGATCTATCCAATGGACAATGGTTAATTCGCTTTGAACGTATTTCTGAAATGCAAAATGTAGAACAGTTTTCTCAAATTGTTTTTGGTTTCATCTCTGTATTGTTCTTACCATTTATTATTATTTCAGGCATCGTGCAGTTATATTATTTTATTGCTTGTTTATTTGATGAACGTCGAGATCAATCTATTCTATTCTGGCGTTCTTTGCCGGTATCTGATGCAATGAATGTTGGAGTTAAGTTATTAGTGGGAGCGTTAATATTACCTGTCATTTTTCTAGCTGCAGCTACGGCGACCTTTTTAGTGTTTTTGGTTTTTATATTTATTGGTTGTATCATTTTGTCATTAGGGTATGACATTTCATTATGGGCTTTATGGACAAATAGTGGCTTCATAGGTCATATATTTACTTCTTGGGCGAGTTTGATTCCTTATACATTATGGATGTTCCCTATTTATGCTTGGTTAATGCTGGTATCAATATTTGCTAAAAAGGCACCGTTTCTTTGGGCTATTTTACCTGTAATAATTGTTTTGTTAGTGGAGAGCTTTTTTGTTGGGTATTTCAATTTGAACTCAAGATTTTTTGCTGAAATGTTACTGGAGTATTTTGCTATTTCACAAAATGCGATTGATGTTTATACCGATAAACATACAAGCATTACAGTAGTACCATTTAATGTGATGAAAGATAAAATAAACGTTATGGCATTATTAATTGGTGCTGGATTTATGTATGCAACTTATTGGTTAAGAGTAAATAAAAGCCAGCCATAAAGGTTTGATATGTTGTTATTGGAAAGCGACTGAAGCACATCAGTCGCTTTTATTTTACTTATTATTCTATGAAAATATAAAAATAAATTAAATTGTTTGAGCTATTTCAATCAATACTTGTTCAAGCTCTTTCGCATGGATTTCAATTTCACCGATTAATGATAAATCAACAGCTTCCATTTTCTTTTCAATTTCGTGTATTTCTAGCTCTTTAATTCTGAGTAATTTCTCATTTACAGAAGACAGTTTTGCTAATTCATTTGCTAAATGATTCAAGTCATTTAAATTAATATTTTCTTTGTCAAACTTTACACTAACCTGTTCAAGTTTATTAACTTCATCTTCAATGATTTGTGCTTTTTCTTCTAATTGCTTTGCAAATATGCTGAGCTGTTTCTCTTGAACGTTAAAGCTTCGTTCTACTTTTTTAATTTTATCTTCAATTAATGTTACTTTTGATTTCTGCTCCGCGGTTAAATCATGCCAAGAGAATTGTTTATTATTAACTCGATAAATTTTTTCATTGTGATCATCAGATATTGAAATGCTAATGTCATTGTCACTATGAGTATTATAGGTTACGTCTGCATGCACATTAGGAGTTGTCAGAGCTAGTGCACCAATAAACATTAGGGCACTTGTTGCGGATAAAAGTATTTTTGTAAATAATAAATTTTGCATATTAATTTCCATTTTCTCTATATGTAGAAAGTTAAATAAAAGAATAAATAGGTTGCTTATCTATTAAGTCGTTAAGTGAGTAAAAAAAGTTCTATTTTGAGAGGTTTTATTTTAAATGAGAGTTTTTTTCATTTTTTTAAATGAAAAAGGCATTCAATTGAATGCCTTAATATTTTGAATTTAAGAGTAATTTTATATGTAACAGACTTATGTGTTACTTGTTACATTTAAACTGATTAATTAATTTATTGGTTAAAAGATATAAAAATATTAACTCAATTTATTTCTATGGACCTATACAGTTATTACCATTACCCAGTGCTTTCGCGCCTAATATTCTATTTCTATGATCAATCATAAATGTTAGCGAACAAAAGTTACCAGCAGTATGCGCTAAATTATCATTGCCATACTCAACGATTCTATTACCATCATCTAACTTTAAAAAGCCGTCAGGAGTACCATATTCTGCAATTAAAGAGCCTAATGATTCACCTTGCCAATGCGAGACATCTCCGTTTGAAGCACATGAAGCAACGAATATCATGAAAAAACTACTAACTACTAAATTTTTCATTTTACTACTCTAGATATCTGTTACTGAATAAATTGAGTATATATTGAACAGGTAGGACTTGTAAAACTTGTTTCAATATGTGAAAGCTTTGAAACACTCTAGTACGTTCAGATTATTGAACAGTGTTTTATTAGATTGCTGATTTTACTCTATTTCGTCAGTAAGGAAGTCTTGGTAGTTTTTGATCGCAAAATAACGGATGGATTTCTTGAGTTTGATTTTTTTGGCAATAAGCAGTTCATCACAATAAATTTTAACTACCTGCTTATCCCCATTACTGTCTGTTTCATAATCATGAAAAGGATTTAACCTTAAGTTATCAAACTCTGTTTTCATGATTAATTTCATAAATTCAACTTTAAATTTATCTCTAACGAATTAAATTTGTTAATTCTTGTTTGGCTAGATAGTTATCCATAGTTGAGCGTAATAATTTATAAAGTAAAATTGAACCGTCAATTTCTTCTTTTCGATTAGTTAAACTCTCAATATTTAACCCTAGTGGTAAATTATAAGGTAAAACAGCATCTAAAATTTGTTGTAAGCTATTTGCACATATACGAATAGATTCATAAAGTGGTTTTTCCGCATTAAGGATGCGTAATGAAGTTGCCTCTGGAACACTTACCCCTAACCATTCAATGAACTCTAAAGTTTTGTCACTGCCACATGGAGAGAAGGTTAATATAAATCGTTGAGGTTTGATGTTCAGTTTTTTACATTCAATCGCATATCGAGTTAACATATCGATTGTTGCTTGCGGATTATAAATAGCTTGCGAAATAAAAAAGTTACAACCTTGCTGATGTTTTTCAATTAGCCGTTCATGCTCGTTGCCTTTTATTGCATGACGCTCAGCAATTGTGACACCACCAATAAAGAAATCATTATGGTTATTTACTAAAGTTTCATAAGCATTGGCCAGCGGAAGAGAAATAGTATTACTTTTAGAAGGACTACCGACTAAAACAATATCGCGTACGCCAAAATCATTCCAAGCTTCATTTGCCCAAATATCAAAATCATCAGCATTTGATTGCACGACACTTTTATAAGTTATTACTGGGCGAGAAGATTTTTGATTCAACAGTGCAGAATAATGTCTAGGATCATGAGTGGTTTTAAAAGGAAAAGGTCGTGGTTTATTCGTACGCGAATCTTCATTCTGAATGTCATAAACAATTAAACCGTCAAAATCGATATCACTGACACGCTCTAATAATTTGCTCGCAATACTTTCAACTTTCTCTATTGGAGTATCACTTTTAGGAGGTGTTGTGCCAATAAAATATACACCTCGGGTAATATCGTTATAGCGTGCTTTTAATTCTGATCCGTTTTCCACTGTTTTTAATTCTTAACTATTTTAATTAAAGTAATGATACCTGCTTTAAAGGTAAAAATCTTTGTAAACAATATGCTAAAAAGTGATTAATTATCACAAACTGCTCGAAATTCTATTAATTACATTAATTTTTGATTTCAAATGAATTAACCACGGAAATAAAGATGAAAAGTTTTATTGGTTTATTTAATAACTCTTTTCTATTTCTTTTAATATATCGCTTTTATTTTTCATGAGTTTTATTGCATTAAATAATGACTCTGCTTGTGGGTATTGAAGTTTTAAATAACGTAACCATTGTTTTAAACGACTAGAAAAATAGAAGCTCTTGTCACCTTGGAGCTCTAATTGAGCATAATGATTGAATAAAATACTTAATTCAGACCATGGCATTTTCTTTTCTTTTTCTTTGACTACATTTGCCAAATTTGGTGTTGCTAAAGCGCCTCGACCCAGCATTATGTTGGCAGTATTAGCTTCTTTAATGCATTTTTTTGCGTCAGCTAATGACCATATTTCGCCATTTGCATAAAGCTCTATATCATGATTTTTGCTGACTTCACCAATATGATGCCAATATGCCGGTGGGTTATAGCCATCACGTTTAGTACGTGCATGAATAGTTAGTTGATTAGCGTTTGCACTAGTAATCGCACTAACAATTTCATCGAGTAATGAAGCATCATCGAATCCTAAACGTATTTTTGCTGATAAAACTTGATCGTCTGGAATTGAATCTTTGACACTTTTTACTATCTGATAAATCGTTTCTGGAGTCTTTAATAGTACCGCGCCACCTTTACTTTTGTTAACGGCTTTTGCAGGACAGCCAAAGTTTAGATCAACCCCATGTGAACCTAACTCTATTGATTTTACGGCATTTTCAGCCATCCAATGTGGTTCCTGACCAAGTAATTGAACCCTAGTTGGCGTATTGTTATTTGTGAAGCCGCCTTGTTTTAACTCAGGGGATATTTTATGAAAAATATGTGTGGGAACAATTCTATCGACGACCCTTACAAATTCGGTAATACATAAATCGTAACAATTAATAGAGGTTAGTAAATTACGCATTAACACATCAGCCACACCCTCCATTGGAGCTAAAGTGACTTTTTTTACTTTATTAATCATTTGGGTATTAAGAATTTGTTATTAGACATTTAAAATGAGTTCACTTAATCTTTTGTTGATAAATAAATTTTTCAGTTGAAATTTATTTTCAAACATCAGGTCTTGTTAATTAGTGGTACATAAATCGTCATTGAAAAAGTAGTTAATCAATGCACATAATTAGATATAGTGTCTAAGTTTAAAAAATAAAGGAAAACAGAATGAATATAATTAAAAAATCAGCAGTTGCATTATTATTAGGGACTTTTGCTTTAACTTCATTAGTTAGTTTATCTGCTAAAGCTGAATCAAACCCATTCGAAGCTCAAGGTATTGTATCTATAGCCGGTGATGATGGTAAAGATCAGAAATGTGGCGAAGGTAAAAAAGCCAAGAAAGGTAAGTGTGGCGAAGGAAAATGTGGCGAAGGTAAAAAAGCCAAGAAAGGTAAGTGTGGCGAAGGGAAATGCGGCGAAGGTAAAAAAGCCAAGAAAGGTAAGTGTGGCGAAGGAAAATGTGGCGAAGGTAAAAAAGCCAAAAAAGGTAAGTGTGGCGAAGGAAAATGTGGCGAAGGTAAAAAAGCCAAAAAAGGTAAGTGCGGCGAAGGAAAATAATTTCCTTTAAAAAGCATCTAATATTAAAAAGGCCACTTTAAGTGGCCTTTTTACTTTTTAAATATGTTTAATTAAATTATCGTTTATCTAATTAAACATCAATAGTTAAAATTTATTCCTTTATGAGAAGGGTAGTTTAAACTGGGGTTAACTTTAATTTGTTAAGAAATTTTATGTCTAAAAATATTGTAATAACAGGAGCAAATCGAGGTATCGGTTTTGCTATGAGTAAAATACTTTCAGAGCAAGGTCACCATGTTTTTGCTTTATGTCGAAAAACCTCCGACGCACTAACTACTTTAAAATCAGCCTGTAATGTAACAATTATATCCGATGTAGATGTGGCTAGTGATGAAGGTATATCTAATATGTCATCTGCTCTAAAAGGAGTAACAATTGATATTCTGATTTGTAATGCAGGTATTTTAAGGGATGAGTCGTTAGGAAGCTTAAATATTGATACTATTCGAGAACAATTTGAAGTTAATGCTATTGCACCTCTTAGAGTTACTGATGCACTATCTCAGCAATTAGTTAGTGGGAGTAAAGTTGCAATGATCACTTCCCGAATGGGATCTATTGCTGATAATGGATCTGGTGGTCGTTATGGCTATCGTATGTCAAAAGCTGCGTTAAATGCTGCGGCAATGTCTTTATCAAAAGATTTGGCTTCAAGAGATATTGCTGTTGGTATCTATCATCCAGGTTATGTTCAAACTGATATGGTCAATTTTGGTGGAGATATAAGTGCAGCTGATTCCGCAAGTAAGCTTGTTAATTTGATTAATGAATTGACAATGAAAGACACCGGTGTATTCAAACACTCTAATGGCCAAATTCTACCTTGGTAAAATCTATAGAAAATCTCAATAATCCAAATCATATTCGTATTTGGCAAACGGTACAATTAATCCCAAGAGGCTTTGTAGCAACCTATGGACAAATCGCTGATTTATCAGGGTTACCAGGTAGGGCTAGATTAGTAGGTAAAGCGTTAGGAAAAGTGCCTAAAAGTGGTTGGAATAATAATCCAGTGCCTTGGTTTCGTGTTATTAACTCTCAAGGAAAAATTTCATTTCCTATTGAAAGTGAAAACTTTTTAAGGCAAAAACAGTTATTACAAGATGATCAAGTTGTAATCATTGGAGCAAGAATCAAATTACCAGAATTTCAATGGCAACCAGATCTTGCTGAATTATTATTTCGGTTGGAATATTAATTTAGCCGTTTTTTATATTACAAACTTGATGTTCTTCCACCATCTACAGGTAAGTTTATTCCAGTAATATACCCTGCTGATGGAGAAGCTAAAAAAGCTGCCGCAGCGGCAAATTCTTCTGGCTTTGCAAATCGTCGCATTGGAATTTGGGCCTTTTCATTTATTGTTGCTTGTTCTAAAGAAATGTTTTGCTTAGCTGCTTTTCCTTGAATAATGGCATCTAACCTAGCTGTTGCTGTTGCGCCGGGTAATACATTATTAACTGTAATACCAAACTCTCCTAGTTCATATGCTAATGTTTTTGCCCAACTGGCTACCGCTCCTCTGATTGTATTAGAAACACCTAAATTAGGTAGTGGCTGTTTAACTGAAGTTGAAATCACATTAATAATTCTGCCATAGCTTTGCTTTTTCATATAAGGGATCAATGCTTGAACTAAGTGATGATTAGAAATCAAATGTAAATTAAAAGCATCTACAAATGCTGTTGAACTAGCGACATTAGCAGGTCCTGGAGCTGGACCACCGGTGTTATTAATAAGGATTTCAAACCCATCATCAATGGTTATGGCATTTTCTACTACTGATTTTACTTCTTCAGGAGAGCTAAAATCAGCGATTAAAAGATTATGTTTTTGCCCTTTACTGGTATCTAATTGAGCTAGAACTGCTGTTAACGACTCTTCATTGCGAGCAAAAAGTGTCACGTTAGCACCTAATGATGCTAATTCAATAGCGCAGGCTTTACCGATACCTTGACTACTTCCACAGACTAAAGCATTTTTTGAGGTTAAGTTTAAATTCATGATTTTCTAATTAGTGTTTAAGTTTCTTGTAATTTAATCATATAAACAGCGTTAATGTTTTAACAATTATATTTTATTTTATGATGATTTATTTTGACAGTTGTCAGATTGGTCTTTATGCTAAATTAAATCCCCAAAATATGGCTTCTATATGTTTGAATCAGGTGTAACAATTACTGGAAAAGGTCCTGTTATTGTTTTTCTTCATAGTTCGCTTAGCTCTTCGAAACAATGGCGAGGTTTAACTAAAAAGTTAGATGACCAGTTTACATGTATTAATATTGATTTAATTGGTTATGGTAACGCT
>JAGSHH010000056.1 GCA_023954655.1 Colwelliaceae bacterium | reverse complement strand
ATGAATACCAAGCAGTTGTACAAACGGCCTATAACTATTTTAATGGGGCGGCAAATGGAGACCAAGAACTTCTTTCAAAAGCTTTTGATCTAGAATTTGGCCATGTAAAGATGATTACAATCAACAAAGATACAGGAAAAGAAACTGTTAGATCTGTTCCGCTAAAAGAATTTTCAGGCTACTTTAAAAAAGCAACTCAAGATACATGGGTAGCTAAAGTTCTTTCTGTTGATATAGTTGATGACAAAATGGCTATGGTAAAACTTGATTTTGATACACCAAAAACACATTACATTGACTACCTTGTAATGTACAAGCGGGAAAATGAATGGCGTATTATCAATAAAACATTTATTTCAAAGAAAAAGCAGTAGGTAAAGTAAATCAACAAGAATTTAAACCGGGACTTTTTAGAAAACTATTATCAGCCCCTAATGCGGGCGTTAGCTACTTTAATCAGCATGGAGATGTAATGAATAAATTTATATTGTTTACGGTAATCTTGTTAATGTCAAAATCTGTATTTGCTTCCAGTGATGAGCAAGCACTTCGTGAAATTGTTAAGTCATTTGAAACTTCTATAATCAATAAAAACAAAAGTAAATTCATGAAGTTATTTGTTGATGGCACTGTATCTTGGATTGGTGTTTACACAAAAACTGATTATGAAAATGAATTAAAATGGGCTAATTCAAAGGAAGGGATAGAATTAAAGCTAAAAATTGGAGACAAGTTTCGTGAGCCAGCTAAATATAGGCATAGCACACCTGAAATTTTCATCGATTCAATTATAGATAATACTAAACAGCCAAGAGAAGAAATTTCAAATGTTAAAATTATTAGTGATGGTGAGGTAGCTACAATCCATTTTGATTACATATTCTATGATGGAGATAAAATAAATAACTCTGGAAAAGAGAACTGGCAACTTATAAATTCGGGTAATGGTTGGAAAATTAATGCCGTTAATTTCTCAATTTCAAGAGGTTAAAGTACCTACAAAGAATTTCAAGCGGAACAATACAGTTGGCTGTTCTCACTCTGTTCAACATTTTGTCAACCATACTTCCACTTAAGTAAGTGATAGAAGCTACACATAATATCGAGTGAATCTTGATATTTTGAGTTTTGATTGCGTAAAGTATTAATTATATGAATAACGACAAGGAAAAAGAATGAAGTATATTTTGTTTTGTTTATTGTTTGCTGTATCAACATTTAGTTTGGCTGTAGATGTTAAAGAATTAAATCCCATCGAGACAATTGAGATATTGCCAGAAGGATTTAAAGAGCCTGTAAAGTACAACGTTACTATACCTCACAATTATTCAGTAGATGAAAGCAAAGAGTACTTTGTTCTTTTTGACTTGCACCCAAGAAGTCAAACGTATATTGCAGGAATGCAAGATTGGCTAAGTCACAATGGTGAGTGGCCTTGGTTAAAAACGATTATCGTTAATCCTGCTGATTATAATGCAGAGTTTGCTGCAGTATTTAATCGATTAGTTGAGAATCCAAAAGACCAAAGCTTATTAGATATTATTCAAAATGGTATTTTAAAAAAGGTTGACGAGAAATATAGAACGAATGGATACAAAATTTATAGCGGCTTTATGAGTAATGGAGCTCTTGGGTTATATACTTTGCTAAATCGCCCCGACATGTTTAATGCTTACTTAATAGCAAGCCCTACTTTAGGTAATGATTTTGGCAATGTTCTATTTGATGCGCCCGAGAAGTTGAAAGTAAAATATAATGGTATGAAGTTTTTATATATGACCATTGGTAACCATCGTTACGAAAATTCTCATGTGGAATCTTTCAAGGAATTTGAAAGTGAATTACGGAAATTACCTGAAGATAAACTGCAATGGGCAAGTAATAGTAGTGAAGATCACTATTACATGTCTCGACCAGTAATAACATTGTTAAATGGCGTAGAAGCTTTATTTGACGATATTCATAATGATTTACCGGCAAACTCCAATATATCAAAGCAAGGGACAGGTGCTATTGTTAAATATTATGAAAAACTTTCGAAAGAGAAATATGGATTTTCTGTGTCAGCCGAAGGTTCTCTTAAAGCCTTGGCAAAATCGATAGCTAAACAAGATCCAAAGAAGGCACTTGATATATATATTAAAGTAACAAAACTTTATCCTGAATCTGCTTATGCACATTATTCCTTAGCTAAAGCTTATGCTGATCAAGATGAAGTGAACAAAGCGATAGATGTTCAGCTAGTTGCAGTTGAGAAATCTAAATCTATGGTTCAATGGCATCAAAATAAACATCAGCAGTACTTGGATGAATTTAAAGCAAGGTTAAAGAAATAGCGTGTATCCCTATAGATAATAGGTAAAACACAGTGGATATATACTTTTTCATTTCTTATTTTATAAAACTATTATTAGCCCTTTCTGCGGGCGTTAAGTTGCTATGGAGGTTTTGTGCCACTTAAAGTTGATCATGTTACGTTATTAGTTACGTCATTAAAGGCAAGTATGCCTTATTATGAAAAGCTATTGGAGTTAATTGGATTTAAAAAGCTACGTGATTTTGTATGGACAGACGAAGAAGGTTTTTTCATCCAATTTAATCAAGCTAAAGAAGGAACGACCAGTTACGAAAGATATGGTGCAGGTATGAACCATATAGGCTTTTCCGCCCCTAATGTAGCCTTTGTAAAAAATGTACAAAGTCAAATGAAAGTGGCTGGTTTTAATGTCCCAGATATTCAAATATTTGATGGCGCAACAGCTTTGTTTATGAAAGATCCGGATGGAATACGTTTTGAAATATCGTATTATGCTCCTGGGGTTTCAGTCGTAGATTAGTTGTTAAGTAACTTATCTAGAATTTAAAGCGGGACTGCTAACAGCTTGCTCGGTTCCGCTTCACTTCACTTTTTAGTCAATAAATATCAACCCTTTAACAGGGCATTAGCAATCGTAAATCGTAAAGGAGTACAAATGAAAAAAGTATGCGAAACTGAAAGGTTATTTATCAGACAATTTAATACTAATGATACGGAGTTTATCATTCGATTGTTAAATGAAGAGTCTTTCATTCGAAATATAGCCGATAAGAAAGTTCGTACTAATACAGACGCTATAAATTACCTAAATAGTGGCCCAATATCTAGCTATGAAGTTTATGGGTTTGGTCTTAACTTGGTGGTACTAAAAGACACAGGTACTCCTATTGGAATGTGTGGTTTACTTAAAAGAGCTGAATTAGATCATCCTGACATTGGTTACGCACTGTTGCCTGAGTTCTGTGGGAAAGGCTACGCAAATGAAGCAGCTTTATCAGTCCTTAAAGAGGAAATGGCTACGTATAATTTAAAAACGGTTTTAGCCGTTACGTTTCCAAACAACATAAGCTCTAATAAGTTGTTAAAAAATTTAGGTTTCAGTTTAAAGGGAACAGTAGAACTTTATGACGCCCAAAATAACTTATATGACTTTAGTTTACAAAACTGCTAACAAGGCAGTGATGTAATTTTCACAAATTGGTTTTATCAACTTAGAATCAATAGGTTTGCGAAGAATATGAATTCGATAAAAATAATTGTTATATCCTTTTGTTTACTAACTTCTATTTTTAGCCTATTAACGAGGCGTTATGCCAAAAAGAGTTTAATTAGATGCCTGAACCTGATCTATTAAGTACCATAACATTTGAAATGCCTGAAGAACTTGGTCAGTGGCTTAGGTTGAACCACGCCTCTGAAAGTGAATTATGGATAAAGTTATATAAAAAACACACTGGAATTAAGAGTATTACTTGGGATGATGTTGTAACTGAATCTCTATGTTGGGGTTGGATAGACGGTGTTAAAAAATCAATTGATGATCAATCTTATCTACAACGCATTACTCCCAGAAAAACTCGAAGCAACTGGTCTAAAAGAAACACTAATCATGCAGAACGCTTGATAAATGAAAATCGAATGATGGAATCAGGTCTTGTCCATATTCGTGCAGCTAAAGCTGATGGTCGTTGGGAAAATGCGTATGTGGTGAGTGAAATCGAAGTGCCATCAGATTTCCTAGCAGCTCTAGAGAGTAATCCAAGTGCCAAAGAGTTTTATGAAACACTTAATAAGTCTATTCGCTACACTATTGCATATGGATTAATAAGTGCCAAGAAACCTGAAACTAGACAAAGGCGTTTTACAAAATTTATAAACATGCTTGTTAATAAAGAAAAACCTTAACGAAGTGGAATTTACCATAATAAGTTATTAAAACTAGAGTGCTAACAATTTGCTAGATTTCGCTTCGCTACATATTATAGCAAACTATTATCAGCCTTTTATTGGAGCGATAAAGATATTACGAAATAGCAGATTATTGGTGTAATAATTGCTCTCTATAAAATATCTGTCAATTATTTATCGAAGGTAATACATATGACTACCAAGCTTTCAAAATGGAAGGTTTCTTTAATCGCAATATCTTTACTTTCTATACCACTTTTTATTTATAGCTTTACTATGAAAGATGAATTTTGTCCTGTGATTGATGATTCTCGAATCATAGATACAATAGCTGTAGTTAATATGTTTAATGAGTCGAAGATTTCCTATTTTGTTGATTATCAGAATAGTTATCAAATTTTAGTTGAAAAAAGTCAACTGGATGAGGCGTATAATGCTCTCAGTGTTTTTGATATTAAAACGAAAAGTAATTATCAGTCGATGTGCAAAGTTGTACATTAAATAAAGTGGGCAATAGCGACCAAAGTGTTTGTAATATGCTTCACTTACTTTATCGAGAATAAAATGAACAAAAACTTAATTATTTATATATTTGTTGTTGTTGTTACTTTAACCTTTACATTTGCAGTTAAAGCCGAACCTTCATCTGATTTAATAAAATCATTTATTCTGGCTTCAGAGAAAGCGCGTCAGCCAAATGCAAAACCAGAAAATGTAGAGCATTATCTAGCTTTTTTTACCGATGATTTTATAGATCACCATATCGCATATCGGGTATCTTTTACTGGGAAGGACGTCCTTAGAAAAGGAATTATTAGAAAAAGCGCATCAATGGTTTCAATAGTTGAGACAATTGAAGATATTATTTTAGGTAATGATACAGCCGTTGTAGCTGTATTAGAAGACTCTAAATATTATAAAAATGATAAATTAAAGCATTTTAAAGGAAGGAACATTCTTGTTTTAGAATTCAATGAACAAGATTTAATTACTCAAATGAGAAGATATCAAGATTTATAGTTCGGCTAACAAAGCAATCAAGATGGAAAATTTACAGTTGGCTGTTTTTATTCTGTTCAACATTTTACCTAACTGTAAATATCCACTTAGTCTGGGTGTTAGATAAACAAGGAGAGTTTGATGATAGGTATAGTAGTCGCTTCAATAGTTTTATATTTTGTTATTTATCGATTAGTTGTCAATAAATCATTAGCAAGTTTTAAATCAGTTTTACTATTAGTTTTGTTTCCTTGCCTTTTATTAATAATCCTGAGGTTCCTATTAAAGACTATAGATTTTACTCCAACAGTTAACTTAGCTGTGATGTTGTCAGCGGTGGGACTAGCCGTTATTTATATTTTCAAAGCTTCAAAAATTAGGTTTAAGCTTTCTTACGTACAAGCATCTAGTGTTTCATTAGCTTACTTTTTTAGTATTTGGGTCTCGGAAATATTGCATGGTGTAGTTATAGCAGCAATGTTTACCTAGCAAACTATTATCAGCCTATTATTGGGGCGCTATGTTTTCAGGATTAGAGTATGGATGTATTTTTCCCAATTTTATTTTTTTTTGCTGTCATATTAATATTTTTTGTAATCTATCAAAAAGCATTAATTAGAAAACGTACTTCATTTATTAATAAGTATGAATTCCCCAAAACTATTAAAAGCAAGGTTGCTCAAATATATCCGCACCTCGAAAGCGATGAATTAGAAAAAGTTATTCGAGGTTTAAGGGAATATTTTCATTTAATATCATTATCTCAACAAAAAATGGTTGCCATGCCATCACAAGTTGTTGATGTTGCATGGCATGAATTTATTCTTTATACAAAAGAATATTCTCTATTTTGTTCAATGGCTCTTGGGCGATTTTTACACCATACTCCAGCTGAAGCTATGAAGTCTAAAAACGAAGCGCAATCAGGTATAAAAAGAGCGTGGAGAATCTCTTGTCACCGAGAACTAATAAACCCTTTTAAACCTAAACGATTACCAATGATTTTTGCTTTAGATGCTAGTTTAAGAATTGAAGATGGATTTCACTATGAGCTTGATTGCATGAAGTTGAAGTCTTCAACGACAGGTGGAGGAGGGTCAGACGGAGGTTACTGTGGTAGTCACATAGGCTGTTCTTCTGGTTGTGCAGGGTCGGCTGGAAATGATGGGTGCTCTGGAGGTAGTGGCAGCGGTTGCGGTGGAGATTGAAAAATAGCAAGTCATTAAAGCGGGATAAAAAAGTTGGCTTTTTATCCTTCATAACTTATTTTAACCAACTATTATAAGTCTCTTATTAGGGGCTATGTTTTGAATCAAAAGGTGAAGTATATGGATAAAGCACTGCAAACAATGATTGAAAATATGCCTGAAAAAACAGGTAAAAAATTAGAAGAGTGGATTCAAATATTGCATAAGGAGAACTTTGCAAAACATTCGATGGCTGTAAATTATTTAAAGGCAGAGCATGGGGTGACACATGGGTTTGCAAATACGATTGTTACCTTATCTAAAGAAGTCACTGAATCGCCAGATGATTTGGTTGTAAATCAATATGCAGGTAAAGAATTGCTCAAACCTATTTATGAAATGCTGCTCTTAGAAATCAACAAATTAGGCGACGATATCGTAATAACACCAAAAAAAGGAAGTGTTAGTTTAATTAGAAAAAAGCAGTTTGCCTTAATTAAACCAGCAACTAAAACCAGGATAGACTTGGGGTTGAAACTCAAGGGTGTCGAAATACAAGGTCGTCTAGAAGGTTCTGGTCCATTTGGCACTATGTGCACTCATAGAATTCAGCTTAAAAGTATATCTGAAGTTGATACTGAAGTAATTGGATGGATATCAAAAGCATACGAAGCCTCTGTTTAGTCAAACATAATAAGCCAATAAAGAATGAGACTGTTAAAGCTTGGTTCAGTTTCGCTACGTTAGACATATTAGCAAACAATTTTTAGCCTCTTATTGAGGCGCAATAAAACCTAAAGGAGTTAAGGTGCAACTATCAGATGAAAGCATAAAGTTATTTCCGCTTGGAGAATCAGATTTTGAATTCTGTTTAGAAATGTTAACTTGCCCAAAACTTATGAAACATGTTTCAAGCCCCCTTACTAAAGATGAAGCTAAAGCTGTATTCGATGTTCGTTCACAAACGTGGAATTTCAAAAGTAACGAGTGGCTTGCATTGGTTATTACAGATGTTGAACACGGTGAAAAAGCTGGATGGGTATCCCTGAGAATATTGAATCATGATACTAAAACAGCTGAAGTTGGCTTTATTTTAAAGAGTCACTTTCATGGAAAGGGTATAATTAGTAGTGCGTTGAAGCTCCTAAAAACGTATGCGTTCAAAGAGTTAAATCTAAATAAGTTAGTAGCATTTTGTTCGGTTCATAATGCACCATCATATAATTTATTAGAAAGGCAAGGTTTTGTTCGTGAAGACTGTTTACATAAGAACTCTTTAATTAATCATAAATATGTTGATAATTATGTTTATGGTTTGTGTAAATCAGCTTGATAACAAACCACCCAAAAGGGCAAATTACAGTTGGTTTTTGCTCTTGCGTCACTTATTTAACCAACTATTATCAGTCGCTTAAATGGGCGTTAGAGAGCTGGAGTTAGATCAAACTATGTACTTTGGAAAATGTTTATGTGGTGAAGTGAAAATAAGAATTAAGGGTGAAATTAGCGATATTATTCATTGTCATTGCTCTTTGTGTAGAAAAAATAGCGGTACTGCTTTTGCTACAAACGGCTTCATAAACGCTAAAGATTTTGAAATTACTTCAGGTCAAAATAGTTTAAGTAAATTTTCCTTTAAACCTGGCAGAAATAGGCATTTTTGCACAAATTGTGGTTCGCCGGTTTATAGTTCTAATGAGCAAGATCCTACCCGTTTTAGAATCAGACTCGGTATTCTTGATTCAGATATTTCTGAAAGGCCAATTTCTCACAACTTTGTATCTTCAAAAGCAAATTGGGAGGATTTAGATGCCAACCTACCAAGGTATGATTCATTTGAGCCTAATCGTAAGTAGCGCTCTAATAAAGTGCTTAAGAATGAGATTATGCGAATTTGTATTGTAAGGAAGTAATAATGGACTATTTAGCAGTAAATAAAGAAGCATGGAATAAGCGTACTCAAGTGCATGTTGAGTCGAAATTCTATGACGTTGATGGCTTTCTTAATGGAAAATCTTCGCTAAACCCAATTGAGCTAAATGAAGTGGGCGATGTTCAAGGTAAGAGCTTACTTCACCTTCAATGTCACTTTGGTCAGGATACGTTATCTTGGGCTAAGCTTGGGGCTAATGTAACTGGTGTTGATTTATCGTCTGAAGCTATCAACCAAGCAAATGAGCTAGCAAATACACTGAATATTACAGCTAAGTTCATTTGTGATGACATATATAATTTTGGCTCAACCAATGTTGAAAAATTTGATATTGTTTTTACCTCATACGGTGCACTTTGTTGGCTGCCTAACTTAGACCAATGGGCATCAACTATTGCTAGTTCCTTGACGGTTGATGGTCAAGTTAACATTGTAGAGTTCCACCCATTTATTGACTTGTTCACTGGTTATTCATACTTCCCTTCAAATGCCCCTGATGTAGAAGATGAAGGGACTTATACCGAAAACTGTTCTGGTGAAAAATCAACAGTGGTTACATGGCCACACTCAATGAGTGAAGTAATTAACGCTCTAATAAAAGCTGGCTTAGTAATCGAGAGCCTTAATGAATTTCCCTTCAGTCCTTATAATTGTTTTGAGGGGCTGGAAAGAGTTGAGGGCAAAGGGTATCAATTGCTTTTTAATGGAGAACAGGTACCGCTCGTGTATTCGATTAAAGCAATAAAACAAAGATAACAAAGTAATTATAAAAGCAAGACTGTTCACAGTTTGCTAAGTTGGATTGATTTGAATCAAAGGAGAAGGATTACTTAAATGATAATTCAATTTGTACTGTCGTGGTTGGCTTTGCTTTTAATTCCAGTTGGGTTTTATATTGAGTCAAACTTTCTCATTTGGCTATCTACCGTTATTGCTGGATTTCTTATTATCAAAATAGGTATAAGCCCTTGTAAAAATTGTGGTGAACGAACTCACTTCTATATGAGAGGGGGGTTTTTGCGAAATTAAAAGTAGGTTTGCCGCTAGGGAATTGTGATCATTGCGGCGAGGCTTATATTTAGCGTAAGTTTAATTTAACTTAATAATCATGAAAAAGGACTATCAGATGACAAACAAGAAATTAATCACTGCACTAACCGGTGCTTTAGTGGTTTTAACATTCAACTCTAATGCTGGTGATTGTAATATTACTATTAACTCAAAAGAGTCAGTTAAATGCCTTCAAAGAAAGATATCTAAACTTGAGAAGCAACTTGAGCAAAACAAAAAGCATCAAGTGGTTTTACCTAAAGGTGCGATCATAGGCTTTAAAGCTAAAGCTTGTCCAAATGGTTGGGAGAAATACCAAGTCAATAATAATGGTATTGTTAACCTAACTAATAAAGACATAGTTAAGTGTCAAAAGTCATAAGCCTTTTAATGAGGCGTTAGGTCAACTAAGGAAGGTTTAGATGAAATTTCAAATATTTAAGTTAATATCAATTTTACCAATCGTAATTGCAGTTAGTGCTAATGCAAATCATGCTGATGTAAAGTTAACACATATCAAGCCAGAAAAAGCAGACGTGCATTGGATTCGAACCAAACAATTCACACCCAGATACCCAATTAAACTAGCAATGAAAGGTATTGCTGGTTGTGGTGTTTTTAAAGTCACCGTAGATGAAAACGGTAAAACAGATGAAGTTGAATTGGTTAGCTCAATTCCAAAGAATGTTATTTATAAACCAGCAAAAAAGGTTATAAAAAGTTGGGAATGGAAAAATATATCAGGTGGGCCTAACTTGGCTGAAGAAAAGATCATCCGTTTAGATTTTTGTATGGGTGGCAAAACAGAAGCTGAAGCTAAGGCTAGGTGCGCTGAACAAGCAAAATTAATGTGTAGCGCGTAAGTTAACTTAATATTTATCTAACAACTTGCTCATTTTGTATTACTACACTTATTAGTAGGGTTATATCAGCCCTATATGTAGAAGATATTCTCAATGTCGGGTAAATGTCGGGGTAAATTCGTAACCGACAATGCAATAATCAATGAATACTTGTGATTCTTAAGTACAGAGAGAAATTTAATGATCCTTAAAGAGCTGCGTATTAGCCGTCATCTTTCACAAGAGCAATTAGCTCAAATGTCTGGATTAAATGTTCGGACAATTCAACGAATTGAAAGTGGAAATAATGCCAGTGTTGAATCTCTTAAATGTCTCGCCGCTGCACTTGAGGTTGATATATCAACTTTAAATCAGGAGAAATTTATGATGGATAAAAAATCAGATAACTGGAAAGCTTTACCTTTCATATTAAAATGTTGGTTTGTGTTTAACTTTTTGCAAGCTAGGCCTTCTAGAAATTCAGCATCTCGAATTGAACGCATTGGACATATGAGTGGTTTTAGTTTTTGTTGTTTAGGAATAATCAATGAAGCGGCTTTAATTGGAGGGCTAATTATGTTGTTTACAGCATACTTATATCACTGGCTGAAATTTCAAGGTGATAAATATAGTATTTGGTATGACGAGAAGTCAGAAAAAGGTAGCTAACAAGCGGAACTAAAATAGTTTGACCTGTTCTGCTACGCGTGACACTTTAGTTGACCAGGTCAGGGTTTTAAATGTATTTATGTTGAGTCAGTACCTTTTTTCTTTCAAGTAAATGCAATTGATGTGATGATAGATACGGCTTACCCGAATACGCTTCGCTGCACATTGCAGCAAGCATTGCATAATCCAAAGTAGTGTCTTTTTCAGAACTAATATTTAGGAGTTATAGTCAATGATTGGTATAAATGAACTTACTGTTTTTTTCGGTTGGTGTACTGTAATAAATCTTGGTATTTATTTGTTTTCAGCGTTTTTTATTATTGTACTAAAAAACTTTACGGTTAATCTTCACAGTAAAATTGTAGGTGTGGAAGCTTCTGAGTTGCCAAATATGTATTTTAAGTTTTTGGGTAATTATAAAATAGGTATTTTACTTTTAAATTTAACGCCTTATGTTGCATTAAAATTAATGGGTTAATGTAAGTATTAGTATTTTTACATTTAAGCTTTCTTAATTTTGAAAAGTATAAATAAAGCACACTCTTGAGCACAATTGATATTATTGGCTTCATATTTTTATTATTTCTTCAGTATTAATACCTAAAGGTTTTAGGAATATATGACGCTCTTATTATTGTTAATTAGCGTGCTTTTGTTGCCACTTCTTTCTCTAATAATTTAGTTTGTTGCAATAGGTTAACTATTGCACTTTGTTGTTTGCGAAAATCTATAATATGTTGTTAAAAAAGAAAAAATAGTTGGCTTTATACACCACGTTCGTTATTGTAGCCAAACTATGATTTGGCCATTTAGTAAAACGTTATTATTACCTTCATTTATAGACGCAATTTCACGTTTTTAGGTAAAAAAGCCAAGTTAATATTCAGTTAAGGAAAATTATGAATAACGATATTAAAGGAATGTGTCTTTTTCTAGGTTTAATCGGATTAGGCTATGTCGCTCTATTAATACTTATGATGCTACTTACAGGCGCTAAAATAATTAAAAGTATTATGTTCATTTCTATTTTTTCAACGTTTTTAATCAGCTTAGGTTTAACGCCACAAGTTAAAAAACGTTTATCTAATTACCTTAAAACGTTAACGATAAAGCAATTCACATAACCTACTGATTATTAGTAACTATAGGGGAAAAATCCGTTAACGATGTGCTTTTTAGTCAATAATTATATGCCTTATTTAGGGTGTTAAATATGGAGAGTTAAATGCTAAAAAGCATTATATTAAGCCTCAGTTTTTTCTTTTCTTCATTACTATCAGCTAATGATTCAGCAGCTAACTTGGAACACTTTGCGCAAAAGTATTTTGACTTATGGACTGCAACACAATTACCCGATTCTACTCCAAAAGATATTGATAAATACTTAGATTTATTGGCTCAAAATGTTGGTCATCAACACCTACCTTACGATAAAGATGATAGTCGTAATACTGATGGAAAAAAGAATATGAAAAAAGGTATGTTGTACTATTTAGGTGCTCATACTGAATACTCTGCGACGCTTACATCAATCACATTAGGTCATAATGTAGTTGTTATTAAATATGATACGGTTTCTAAAGGTTTTCATCCTCAACTAAAAAAAGAAGTTAGCTTTTCTTTCGATACAACAGAAGTGCTTGAAATAGAAAATGGTAAAGTTTCAGTTATTAGGAAGTATAGCGAATAGCTAGCATGTGAGCTGTTTCATCAGATATAAAATATAGTTGGCTAGTTTCATTCCATTTGTTATTTTAGCAAATAAATTTTGCCTCCTATTGAGGCGTTTTGTAAGTGACTGTTAAGGAGCAAAAATGAATAATAAAATTATTGGGATTGTGCTTATTATTGCCGGTGTTGTTTTAGCCATGTGGGGCTACAATATTTATGATTCAGCGAGTTCACAAGTTACTCGAGCAATTAATGGCGATACGCCTATTGAGGCTTGGGCAGGAATGGCTGGTGGTGTAATTGCCGTATTAATTGGTATAACAAGGTTAAAATAAAATTAGCAGGCTGCAAAGGCGTAAATCAATTAATGGCTATTGTTGCTACCAATGAGAAGCTTATGCCATTATGAGTTTATTATAGTGTTAAATTATAGGAAATTATTATGAATAAATTAGTGCATATTATTATTGCTTTGTTACTTCCTCCAGTAGCTGTTTTTTTGAAAAGTGGTATTGGCAAAGACTTAATAATCAACATAGTATTGTGTTGCTTTTTTTACGTTCCAGGAATATTACATGCGATTTGGCTCATCACAAAAGATTAGTAATAGCTAAATAATTATCATTATTTCACAAGGACGTTAAATTGGGCTTGGTAAAAAACTTCAGGATGATGTCGTTATATAATCAGCGCATCAATGCTCAGTTAATGACGCGTTGCTTAACTTTATCAACAGCCCAGCTTGAAAAAGAAACACATTCTTTTTTTACTAATGTTATTGGTTATTGGAATCATATTCTTTTTGGTGATTTAGTTTTTTTAAAACGCTTAGCGTTAAATGAAATAGCTCAACTTTCACCACAACACTTAGTTGAATTTCCAACAGCTAAATCAACACAAGATATTTATCATCATAAACTGTCTGATATTGCGAATTTAAGAAAAAAAGTTGATGAGTTAATTGTCCAGTTTTGTCAAAACCTAACTGAAGAAGAATGTGATAAGTTTATTACCTATACAACAACAGAAAATGTAATTATTACAAAACCCGTAGCTGATATTTTACAGCATGTTTTTAATCATCAAACTCACCATCGAGGGCAATTGACTTGTGTATTAAGTCAACTTGATGTGGATTATGGTTGTATGGATTTACCTATCATTGTTTCTGAAGGCAGTTGTTAAAAGTAGTAATAAATGAGAAAAGAATTACGGTTAAGAATTGTTGAAATTTGCGATAAAAAAATTGCCAATAAAGGTGTTAACGTAGGTGTTTCCTTTTATGCGTTTTTTGCCAATAAAAATGACAACCCAGAATTACTTATGGAAGCTGCAACGTGGTGGATTCAAACGCATAAATTAGATCATTTTGTTAAAGCTGTCAAAATAAAAGAAATGGTTTTAAAGGGCTTGTAGCGATCAATCAAACATTTCTAGGCCGTATCAGATTTATTCAATCCTCAAATGATTAGGAGTTAATATGTCGGAGTATTTTGCCAGAATAAACTGGTTAAGAGACAAAGCTGAAAAATATATTGATAATAAATATAGCCGAGGTCATGAATGGATTTTTGACGGAGGCATCACCGTACAAGCATCATCTTCCCCGCACATTGTTCCTTTACCCTATTCCATTGAAGCAAATGTCGATCCTGAGGAAGCATTCGTCGCCTCTTTATCTAGCTGCCACATGTTGTTCTTTCTATCTATAGCAGCAAAAAGAAGATATGTCGTTGATTCATATGTTGATGATGCAGTTGGCGTGATGGAAAAAGACATCGACGGGAAACTATCAATGACGACAGTGACGTTGAAGCCATATGTGCAGTTTTCTGGGGATAAACAACCGACCCTTGAACAATTAGAAAAAATGCATCATCAATCACATGAACAATGCTTTATAGCCAACTCAGTCAAAACGGAAGTTTTTACCGAAATTGTTGTTTGACCATTCTTAGTTTAATGAATATTTATTTATCTTGGTAATGTGTGGATTCATTACTTTTGATAGGAGAAATTTGAAGTTTTTGGTTCTATTAATTAAACTTATAAGTAATTCTTAGCTTGATAATAGACAGAAAATTAGATGTATGCTGTTTCGTAATTTATTAACTATTTTTTTTTGTTTCAACATCGCAAGCGTAAATGCTAGTGATGCATATGACATTTTTGAAATGTCTTTAGCGGAATTAGCGACCATTGAAATAGCGACAAAACGTAAGCAAAATGTTTATTCGTCTCCTTCAACTGTTTCGATAATTTCACGGCAACAATTATTAAATATGGGGGTATTTGATTTACAAACACTTCTTAATTATATTCCTGGTTTTCAAAGTTCAAGAGATATTGAACAAGGTACAGCCAATAGAATCGCAGTTAGAGGGAGAAGTACGGCATTATCTGAGTCTGTACTTGTTCAAATAGACGGTAATAAAATTAATGACCTTTATACGGGTGGCATATCGATTATTAATCGTTTATTGAGCTTGAGCAACATTGAGCGTATTGAAGTTATTCGTGGGCCAGGCTCAGCATTATATGGAGGAAATGCTTTTCTTGGAGTGATAAATATTATTACCGCTTCAAATCTTTCCCAAGTTAGTTTTTCGATAGATGACTCTGGTTCATTATCTAGTCAACTTTTGTATCATAATGAGGATAAATCACTAGATGTATTCATATCTACATTTGATGCCAAAGGTGATGAATATAACTTTGTTGATTTATACGGCACTAATACTCTAACAAGAGATCCAATGAAAGGGCATGATCTTTATATTAAGTATCAACTTAATGATTGGCAGTTTGTTGGTCGGCATATGCAGCGAAAATTAAATGATTTTTTGCCACTAGGTAGTATCGGAAACGGCATCAATGAAGAAAATACTGAGCAATGGTCATTAACAAGTAAGTTTGATTATGAAATCTCTTCTTCAAGTTCATTAAAATTCAAAGCTCATTATTCTAAAGATGAGTGGGATACAATAGCATTACTTATCCCAAAAAATATTGAGATAGCGCCGGGTTTCGCTTTAACTAGTAATTTTGTCGGTGGACCATATTTAACATCACACACTATTAAGGTTGATGGAGAGTTGAATTATCAGTTATCAGAGAAACAAGTAATTACTTATGGTGCATCATATGAGCAAGCAGAAGTAGACGATGTTTATACAAAGACTACGCATAATTTAAGTACTTTAGAAGCATACTCTACGCCAATTAAGCTTAATGGAGAGGATAGTTTTAACGTTTTAAAAAAACGAAATATATCGAGTTTATTTATTCAAGACCAAATTAAGTTTAATCCAGAATGGGAGTTAACCGCCGGTTTAAGGTTTGATGATTATAATGATTTTGGTAATACATTAAATCCTAGATTGGCATTTGTATGGAAGCCCAATGAAACTTCTAGTTTAAAATTATTGTATGGGAGTGCTTTTAGAGCACCAAATTTTTTGGAACTCTACGATAAAAATAATTATGTTGATTTTGGTAACGTAAATTTATCTCCAGAAGAAGTAAAAACAGTAGAATTAGGTTGGATAAATACAACAGACAGCTGGCATTGGGAAATCACTTGGTTTCATAACAAGTTTGATCAATTGATAGAGTTAGCAGAACCTGTAGAAGATATTAAAAACCCATTTTATGCACCACAATTTATGAATCAGGACAATCGAGAGTCGTTAGGTTTTGAAACTGAAATTCGATTAAAACTATCATCTGATTTCATTTTACAAGCTAATTATACTTGGTTTAATAAAAGCTCAGACATAACAGTTTCAAGGCAAGCAGGAACACTTATATTAAATTACAATTATAATGACTTAAACATTAATTTTAATCATTACTATCGTGGAAAATCTGATTTGGTAAGCAATCAAAAAAGTTATTGGCTAAGTGGGATAAACATACGATATGACTATTCTTCATCTGTATCTTTCGCTTTAAAAGCCATGAATATCTTTGATAAATCTTATAATACTCCTGCTCTTATTTATCCAAACGGGGTACCCAATAAAGGGAGAAGCCTTACATTGATGCTAGAGTATAACTATTAAGTATCTAATAAATTTTACTTTTTAAAGCGGCAAATGAACAAATTAATTGAAATGAAAAGGGCTGATGATCTACATCAGCCGCAGGCTATATGATAAATAAGTATTTTGAATTATGAGACTGCTTGTGCTCTTTTTAACATAACAAATAATTGATCTTTAAGATTGAGCCTATGTCTTTTCTGTGTTTCTAAATATTCATCAGAGGTATTCTCAACACCTTGTTCTATTCGATGAACTTCATGATCAAGCTCATGATACTCTTTAAATAATCGAGAAAAATGAGCATCTGTCATTTTAAGTTCTCTGATTTCGTCAGTAAATTCTGGAAATTCGTGGTGTAAATCATGTTTTTGTATAGACATTGTAATATCCTATTTAGCGCATTTAATACAGGTTGTTGAATAGGGTAAAGCTTT
>JAGSHH010000051.1 GCA_023954655.1 Colwelliaceae bacterium | reverse complement strand
GGTTCAAGTTCCATTAGCCACCCCATCTCATTTCCTATAAGAATTTTTCTAAGTACTTAATCAATAATTAAATAGGACTGAATCACAGGTGATTCCATTTTTGTTTACCGTGAGGTTCAAGTCCCTTTAGCCACCCCATTTTATACACCTCATCAAAAAAACCTTAAGCTTTCATCTGTTAGTTAACCATGCGGTATTTAGCTACTTGTCCCTTTATTTAACGTTTTTACACTCTGAATTTTAGATAAAGCAACAAATCCATATTCAACTTCTGTGCGTATCCTATAAGGACGAAAAGTAAATTAATACCAACAAATGTTGTTAATAGTTATAACTTTGATTTTTACATAACATTGGCACTTTTAGGTATATCTCGATGAACTTTTCAATTAAATGCTTATAACCGTTGTATCAATGAATAGATTACACAATTTTAGGTAATTTGATACTCGCCAAGCACCCACCTTCAGCTCTATTTTCTATTGTGATAACACCATTGTGCTTATCTAAAATTTGCTGACATAAAACTAAACCAATACCTGAACCAGTATTTTTTGTTGAATAAAAAGGTACAAATAAATTAGCAGGATTTTTGATTCCTGTGCCATGGTCAACAATATGTACCCATTGGCATTTATCATCTTCTCCCCATGATAAAACCACTGGCGCTCCAGCCTCTAAAGCATTTTTAAGTAAATTTATCAGTACTTGTTCCATCATACTTTGATCAGCATACAGCTCCATTAATTGATAGCTTGCATCATCAATAATAATGTCGTTTACATTGGCAGGGATAATCGCGGTATGTGCTAATAGCCTTTCCATAGTAAATATTTGCTTATTCGGCTCTGGCAATTTAGCTACTTTTGCATAACGCTTAATAAAGTCCGTTAAGTTGTTTGCTCGCTCGCCAATAACCGCCAAGCCTTCTGTAATATCATTTTGGTAATCTTCTTCAAGCGCTGAACTTGTCACTATTTTATTCAAAGTTTGGCTAATGGAGTGAATAGGGTACAGTGAGTTATTCACTTCATGACTAATAACTTTGATCAGGTTTTTCCACGCTTTTAATTCTTCTTCACGCAATACAGTTTTTAAATCGGTAATGAAAAGTAACTTACCTTGAATACCCTTATCTTGATAACTGTCTAGACGTACTTGCCACCGACCACTACCACCAGGAAATGCATGTTCGATCAGTTGTGATTGTTCACCAGATAAAAAATCAATCAGTGATAAATTGGCTGCAGACTGACCAAAAAGTTGCTGAAATTCACAGGCGAATAAGCGACCCGCAGCTGGGTTAACTAACTTAACTTTTTGATTAGCGTCGAATGCAAAAATAGCGACATTTATATGGGCAATGGTTTTATCAAGTAAACGGTATGCTTCTTCAGAAGCTATTCTTTGATCACTTAAGCTGCTCGATAACAAGTTAATTTGGCCAGTTAATTCTGCTAATGGATCATCAACAGAGCGTTGCTTGCCACGCAAAGTATAATCGCCACCACGCACTGCTTCTACCAAATTAGATAAGGTTTGAAATTGAAATTTAAGTTGTTGTTTTATCAACCAAGCAAAACCAAAAACACTCAGGGTTAATAAAGTAGTTAGCAATGTTTTTGCATAATTTGAATATTCAATATTCCACAAAAATATTAAAGCGCACAGATATGAAGGTAATGATGCAAAAAGCGCTAATGTAAATATTTTTTGGGAAAAACTGGCTTGAGCTTTCGCCACACTAATTCACTCCACCGAAAGAAAAATACAATACACTATAAACCAAATTTTTCTAAGCGACGATAAAATGAGCTTTTACTATAACCCAAAGATTTAGCAGCATCTTTGGCATTTCCATGAAAGCGTTTCATCACTAAAGCAATCAATTTACCTTCAGCTTGCTCCATAGACAACTGTGCCCAATCTTCATCATTTTCATTGTTTGGCGAAATATTCTTGTCTTGAGTAGCACTTGCTTTGATCAACAAGTCGTCTGCTTGCAACTCAGTTGACGTTGCCATTAAGATTGCTCGTTCAATTAAATGGTCTAATTCTCGAATATTACCTGGCCATTGATAAGCTAAAAGTTTGTCCATCGCAGACACTGAAATTTTATCAATATTTCGTTGATATTTATGGTTATATTTTTTCAAAAAATTATTGGCAAGCACGGGAATATCGGCTTGGCGATCACGCAATGGCGGGATATTAATTTCAATACTATTTAGTCGAAATAATAAGTCTTGACGAAAATTTTTGTCGCTAACCATGTCTTCTAAATCGGCATTGGTGGCACTAATAATGCGTACCGATGCCTTTTGACTTTTGCTACTACCAAGTTTTTCAAACTCACCGCTTTCTAATACTCTTAACAACTTGGCTTGTTGCCCTAGAGGAATATTTGCCACTTCATCCATAAATAGACTGCCATTATCCGCTAATTCAAAACGGCCAATACGATTAGCTTTTGCATCAGTAAAGCTGCCTTTTACATGCCCAAAAAGTTCAGACTCAAAAATAGCATCATTAATCGCACCCATATTTACAGTAATGAAGCTGCTCGCTTTTCGTAAAGATAGCTGATGAATGATATTGGCTAATTGGCTTTTTCCTGTGCCATTTTCTCCGGTGATCAAAATATTAATATCTGTAGCGGCAACATTATTAACAACCGTCATCACTTGTTTCATCGCATCTGACTGGCAAGTCCAATGTTGAGGTTGAGAGCTTGATCTTAATAGTTCATTTTCGCTTGCAAGCCTTTGGCTACGCTTTTGACTCTCGCTTAACGCCAGTAAATTTTTAAGAATATTTAATAGCCGATTATTATCACAAGGCTTTTCGATAAAGTCATTTGCTCCACGACGCATTGCATCAACTGCGATATCGATAGTGCCCCAACCTGTCATGGCAACAATAGGAATAAACTGGTCATTTTTTCTAATTTCTGAAATTAAATTTAAACCTTCATCTCCAGAGGTGGTGTCATGATGATAATTAAGATCCATTAAAATAAGGTCAAAATCTTGTTCTTTTAAAGCAGAAAGCACCTCGTTTGGAGAAGTAACGGGTACTGAAGAAAATCCTTCTACTTTTAATTGCAGTTTTAATGCTGCCAGAATATTTTTGTCATCGTCAGCAAGTAAAACTTTATAGCTCATTATTATTACTCTTTATTCATGATGAAACTTGATCATTTAATTCTGATTCAAATTCAGGAAGACTATATAAAAGTCGTCCTGAACATAAAGTGAATAACAACCGTTTGTTGCTATTCACTTTTTCTCATTCTACTTTAAAAGCTATTATTCATAACGTAAAGCACTATTAGGCTCTAGCTTAAGTACCTTAAATGCAGGAATTAATGTTGCCGCAACAAAAGTAATTGAAATAACCAAAAGAACCACAGCAGTCACTGAAAAATAATATTGTTCTAATGTTAGTAACGTCCCTGACATTACACTCACTGCCAAATAACCTAGTATTGCACCAACAGTGATCCCAGTCAGTAGCATATACATTCCTTGTTTAAGCAATAGTTGATAAATATTAGTGTCAATTGCACCCAATGCGCGGCGTACACCAAATTCTTGCGTACGTTGCGTAACACTTCGACTCATAATACCGTAAATACCTGCCACAGCTAACACCAATGCTAAAACACCAAACACAATGAAAATAGAGCTAACAAAAACCATTGGCCCAACCCGACGCTCTAAACGATCACTTAATGAAAAAATATGATAAAGCGGAATATTACTATCAACTTTGGCAGATAGCTCTACTAGAGTTTTCTGCAGCTGATAAGGGTCACCACTAGTTTTAACTCCAACATATTGATATTGATATGTTAGTTGGTTATTCGGTACATATATAGCAGGACGAAACTGTTCTTGTCCAAAAGGCTGCGCATGCACTAAGCTTTTATTTACACCAACAATAGTTCGCCATTGACTGTCAGGGTTGTTTGGCTCTGTTTTAATGCGCTTGCCAATTGCACTTTCATTTGGCCAATATTTCTTAGCAAAGCTGGCACTAACAATTACCACAGGTAAACTTTCTTGATTATCAATATCACTAAATGCTCGACCTTCCAATAATGGCACATCTAAAAAGTCAAAGTAGTTATTTGAGATGGTCATAAAATAGCTACGTGGATATTGTTTATTTGAGCTGTCCATATCTTCAATTTGAATTGATTGTCTACCAGAAGAACGTCCCGGAAAAGCGCTTGCTGTAGTAGCACTTTCAATAGCGGGATCTTGCTGCAATAAGTTAATCAATTGCTGATGATATAATTTACGGCTAGCAGTATTTTTATAATTATCAGTATTTAGAGTAAAACGAGCTGTTAACATGCCTTGTGGTTCAAAACCGTAATCGGCATGTATTGAATCATCAACGCCGAATATCATCACACCAGCTAGGATCAGCAAAGTGCATGACAGAAATATTTCTGCCGATACGACAATTTTAGTTAACTTAGTTGACTGTTTACTTTGCGCACCACGAGTACCGTCTCTTAATGCGCTATTAATATCAGTATTGGACGCTTTAATTGCTGGTAACAAACCGGTTAATATTGAGGTTGCTAAAATAATCCACAAGGCAATATTAAGCTCTTGCCAACCTAGCGAAAACACCCACCATGAAACACCACCTCCAAACGTTTGAAATAATGGTCGAGTAATGTCTAACCCCCAACCCGCTAAGATGACGCCAAAGAATCCACCAATCAAACAAATAATAATGGTTTCTAACAACATTTGACGAATTATCCGGCCTCTTGGCGCACCTAAGGCGCTACGAATAGCCACTTCTTTACTACGTTCCATCGCCCTTGCCAACATTAAATTACCAACATTGGTGATCACTAATGCCATAATAAAAATGGTTGCGCCAATTAATAAATACACAATCATCATGGAGTTATCCATTATCGTTTGCACTAAAGTGCGCGAATGCATTGAAACATTGGTATTACTTTCCGGGTATTTTGCAGTTATCTCTTTTGAATAAGTTAATAATTCTTGATGCGCCGCTTCAAGAGACACATTAGGTTTTAAGCGTGCCGCAATAGATAATGTCCAACCACCCTGTCCAGCTTTTTGATTAGCTGCAACTTTAACAGGCACCCAAACATTTTCATTCATTGGATAAGCAAAACCTTCGTTCATTACACCAATAACGGTGTGAACTTTGCCATTTACTTGCACCGTTTTACCAATCACATCCGGTTGTTGGTTATAATATTCTTGCCAAACTTGGTAGCTAATAATCACAACATCTGAATGGTCTGGATTTCTTTCAGTATCAACAAAGGCTTTTTTCACATCACTCTCAATGAAAGTTCGCCCTAAATGCGCGTGACCACCAAACAATGAAAATGCAGTGGGTTCAATAAAGGCTCCGTCATAACGCTGCGCTTCTTTACCATTAGATAAACTTAAACTAATAGTGATGTAAGCACTAAATTCTTCAAAGCTTTGTTGACGCTGTTTAATATAATCATAATCGTGTGCATAAACATTGCCTTGGTTTTCCATACCATCAACTACCGCATCAACCATCACTAAACGGTCATAATGAGGAATATCTAATTGTTTATAGGCCAACATGTTGACGATTGAAAACATATAAATAGACAAGCCTAACCCTATCGCCATTACAACAATAGTAATGCCTGTAAAACTTGGTGTTTTTAATAATAAACGCCATGCATATTTTATATCTCTAAGCATAATAATAATCTCTATGTTAAATGCGTAAACTAACTAGGCAGCTTGGTTAGACAGGTTAGTGTCTTCAACAATTCGACCGTCAAATAAACTGACTCGCCTTGACGTTGAATTTGCACATTGTTGGTCATGCGTCACCATACAAATGGTCGCTCCGTCTTTGTGTAATTCATGCAGTAAATCCATCACCATTTGCGCATTTTGAGAATCTAAATTTCCGGTAGGTTCATCAGCCAGTAATATTGAAGGCGAGCCAGCTAAAGCACGAGCAATTGCCACTCGTTGTTGTTGTCCTCCAGATAATTGTGAAGGAAAATGTTTGTTTCTATGCCCCATATCTACTTTTGCAAGTGCCTCATTAACGCGTGTTTTTATTTCATCTGCACTTAAATCATTACGATAGGTTAATGGTAGTTCTACGTTTTCATAAACATCTAGATCTGAAATCAAATTAAACGATTGAAAAATAAAACCAATTTCCTTATTTCTGATTTTTGCTCGTTCATTTTTTGACAAGTGACTGGCATCATGGCCATTTAAAACAAACTGCCCTTGTGAAGCGGTATCTAATAACCCTAATAACGAAAGTAATGTTGATTTACCACACCCTGAAGGGCCAGTTATTGAAACAAACTCACCTTCGTTAATAGTTAGTTCAATGTTTGATAACGCCAGTGTTTCCACTTCATCAGTCAAAAATGTTTTATCAATGCGCTTTAGTTCAATAATGCTGTTCATTACAATTCCCTTATCTTTAGACGATTGTTAGTCTGTTGATTATTTAATATTTAAATTTGTTGAATTTTTATCTGTTAATTAAGTAAAACCGTATTATGAGTTTGCCAGTTAGAGGTGTCTGACAAGACAATTTCATCCCCTGCTTGTAAACCTGAAAGTACTTGTATTTGATTTACAGAGCCTTGCCCTAGCTGCACAGTAACTTTTCGTGCATACCCTTCGTCATCTAAGCGATATAAACTGCTGCTAACATTGGCACGAACAAACGCTGGGCGTTGCACATATAGAGTATTTTCAAGTTCAGAAACGTTAATTTTTCCGGTGATGCTCAAATCTGGGCGAGCATTTTTAGGTAAAGTTTGTAGAATTTTGATATCAACCTGCACATTACCATTGTTGACATTGGGATCAATTCTGATCACCTCGCCAGCAACAGTGCCATTTCGGGTATCAATGACGGCCGTTTGTCCTAATGATACTTCACCAATATTTAATTCAGAAAGTTGCAGTTCAGCAAATAAGCTTTTTGGGTCCGCTATTTTTGCCACTAACCCACCGATAGCAATTTGTTGACCGGATTTAAGGTCAGACTCTTGTACAATACCATTCATTGGCGCAGTAATGCTTAGAGCTGCTACTCTTGATTCTGCACGTTGCAACACTTTAGCAAGTTTATTCAGCTCAGCGTTTTTAGCTTTTATTTTCGCTTTCATATTTAATGCGAATTTTTCGTAAAGTTGCTGCTGAATTTGCCAACTGCGCTTTAATTGAGAAACATTCATTTGCGTTTTTTTAAAATTTATTTCAGAAACGACACCCGTATTGCTTGCAATTAATTGCGTTTCTGCGGTGAGTTGTAGGTCGGCAGATTCATAAGCAAATTGTGCATGAAGCACTTGAGATTTTTGTTGCAACAAGCTCGATTCTAGCTCTACATTTAATGCTTCAACTTGCGCAATTAGCGCTTCATAGTCCCAGCGAGTTTCTTCCGCTCGTTGTTCTAGCTCAGGGTTTGATAACACAGCAATCACATCACCTAGCATAACTTTCGTGCCCGCTTTTATAACCACTTGCTCTACGCGACCAGATACACGAGCCGCTAACCACTGAATATTTTCAGGTACTAAAACACCATTACCGCTAACACTAATGGTTAAAGGACCCTGTTGTACTTTTGAATACAATAAGTGCTCAGCATTCACTTGCATGTCTGCAGAAGTGAATTTTTGACTCACCATATAAAGTGTAAAAAATAATGCTAAACCAACCACTGAAACCAATACTTTGCTTTGTTTCCAAAATGGCGGTTTATTGGTCGTTCTTTTCTTGTCCATAATAATCATCTACACATCGAAATATAATGTAGATATAGCGAGCATCATGCCAATATGGTAACTGATTGATTTGTAGGGATATTTCGATTTTAGGGCAGGGGTGATTCCCATTTTAGGGAAAAATTTTATCCCTCTGATGGGAAAATTATATTTTGAAAATATGTAGTCGCTCTAACTTGATGGGTAGAGCCTCGGAATGTGATTCCGATTGTTTTGGGTTCAAAACTCATTGACTCCCCATCTTTTTCAAGAAAATTAGCTGACTAGTTAGTTTAGTTGTAGGTGTAGAATATGAATTAATTATCTTCCGTTTCAATATCAGTCACCGTCACACTACCACCGCCCAAATTGATCGCACGCACTCTCATTAACTCTCTCATTTTTATAAGCTGTGCATGGGTCATTTTACTTTTTTGATCAAGAGGACTAGTTGCGACGCTGCCTTCATAATGACGAAAAGTGCCATAAATATCAGCAGTCCTATAATTCTTAATATTAGTCACAAGCTCTTTCGAATTTGCAATTTTTTCACTAATGCTTTTATCTGAATATTCCAACAAATGTTTTTTTAGATCATTCTGAAAATTAGGAAAAAACACACGATTTTGATGATAAAAATGCGACACTCTTACGGTATGCTTTTTACCATTAAACTGAGTTCCTCTATTAGAGTTTATAAACTCTTCTGCATTATCTTTAAGGGCACTCAAAACATTTTCGCCAGTATATGCTTTTTTGCGAATATTTGGACTCCCTCGATAGCCTTGATATAAGCCATAAATGATTAATGCTTCATCTTTATACAAGCTTGGCAATATATCATATTGAATGTCATTTAAGCTTATAGATACATTATTCACATTAAGTAATTTCTTATTAAAAAAGGAAGGTTCACTCGCTAGATATTTCTGCAAATTTTCAACTGGATATAACTTAGCTATTTCATTAATTACTGATACATTATATAAGTTGAGCCAGTAGGCAAGTTGTTGTTCTTGAGTGTATAAATGAAGAGGTGTTTCAGTAGGAATAGATTCTAGATTTTTTCTTAATTTAACTATTTTTTTTTGTTCTTCTTTTAAATTTTCATAAAAAAATCTATTAGTTTCATTATCTGTTGCAGAATCAAGATTATGTCTCATTCTAGTGCCAGTGCTTGGACGAACATTAGCAGCCCAACTTCTAGTAGATCGGCCCATATTGATTACACCAGCATGTAGTAATTGGTTTACCACAGTGAAATCCATAGCTAAAGTAGGACTTTGTGCATAGAGAGAGAAATGCGTCGACAAATCTGTTGCTGGTTCATTTGCTAGTGCTGTCGAGGACGCGCAAAATAGAAGGCCTAAAAACGCAGTTTTACCTACGACTTTTTTGATATTCATAACAATCCTTATTATAAATTTATCCATAAAAACAAAAATCACGATCTGTTGGAGATCACTTATTATATAACGCTTTTTAAATCATCTTCCAAACTATAACATCGCCGATTATCATGTCAAATAACCTGTCTAAATCTACATTCCTGATTGTGATTTCGATGATTGTTGTTGTGGATTCAAGCACCATGTATTTACCTTTTCTTTTCCACCAATGTGCCATGGCGCCGAATTTATTGCATAGAAAACCGATTTTTTCGTATCCTCCCACTTAAATTTAGTTATATAGTGAATAGTTATTATTAGATTGAGTGTGGTAAATGAGGATTAGTTATATTCTCAACATATTGAAGTAGTGTTTGAATAATGAACACAAACTTAATACTGAATTAATTACTAATATTGAAAACTAATAACACTAGAAATATATTTTAATTAAGGTGGTTTTTATAATGTTTAAACAAGCTGGACACAATATATGTATTAGCATTGCTGCTCTAAATATGAGTTTTTTATCTGCTTCATACGCAAATGGTGCACCAAATAAGGAAGCATTGAACGCAGTTAGCAATGCAAACGCATTATATTGTTCAGCGGGCTCACAAAATGTGCCTTTAAATTTAACTAATGTAGAGTTAATACGGGCGAAGAACATTCCTTTAATGTATCAAGGCTTTAATAATATAGAAGGTCCTGTTTGGTACCAGGGGGCGTTATATTATTCTAACATGGGCTCACATCAAGCAGATAAAAATGGTTTTGAACTTAGTAATCAAACAACTATTTGGCGTTGGGTTCCTGATGGTACACCTCAAGTTTGGATGAAAGATACAATCGCAGGCACCAATGGCTTAGCGTTAGATAGTAAAAATCAATTAGTGGCAACTCGTCAGCTAGATGGATCGCTTTCTGTTATAGACTGGCAAACTAAAAAAGTAACTCCAATAGTAAGTACATACAAAAACAAACGATTCAACTCACCTAATGATTTAACCATTGCATATGACAATACTATTTATTTCACAGATCCAAACTGGAACACTCCATCAAATATTAATACCACCGATATACAAGGTGGAGGTGAACCAGGTTCAATAGTGCCTGGGCAGCGAATTTATCGTGCGACAAAAAGTTATAGCAACGATGGAAAATTACAAACAACGGTAAATGCTACTAAAGTAACCGATCTAGTACCTGCTCTTCGTGATAAGCCAAATGGTATAATATTATCACTTAATCAAGAGCAACTTATTGTTGGAGGATTACAAGGTTTATGGGCGTTTGATTTACATTTAGGTGAAGTCTCAAATCCTCAGAAACTTTTAAATACTCCAATTGATGGTTTAGGCAAAGATTGTTCTGGCAATATTTATGTGACTACTACGCGCGAAATGGCAGAAAGGAAAGACGGCCAAGTGGTTGTCATATTAGATAAAAAACATAAAGAATTAGGAATGTTAAAAGTACCTGGTATTCATATTGTGACAAATGTTGCTTTCGGTGGTCCTGATAGAAAAACATTATTTGTCACAGGACTCACTGAGCCTATGAACGGAAAAGAAATTCGCCAATGCGGTAATAAACCTTGTTTAAAAGCCGGTATTTACACAACTAAACTCAATGTAGAAGGTTTTCCTTTTTAGGAAACAACAACTCAAATTTAAGCAAATTAGGCCAAGTTTTACTGAAAATTCAGTGGAACTTGCTCTTCAATAATTTAGGTGATTACTAGAACTTTCAATATTTTTTAATTAACCCCCATCATCCTACTATTCATTCATCATAAAATAATAACAAACCACAAACGCCGAATTTATTTCATAAGCAACCGATTTACTCTTAGCACTTCAAATAAAGCGAACTGTATAGTAAATAATCAAATTTGATAAACCTATCCAATTTGATGGCTATTTAAAATCAAAAGTTTTCGCCCGCTATTACAGCTGGCAAGACTTTAAATCCAAATAATTTATATATTTGAATTTTACTGGGGGAAAAATAATTTTAAATCGTCTATTTATAGGGAACTATAAAAACCAGTCGTAATAGTTAAACCAAAAAGGTTGAGTTATCAACGAGTTAACAGGTTGTATCGTTTTACTTTACCAAAATAAAAAATATAAAACACAAAGGAAGAAACATGATTCACAAACCAAATAAAAGCTTTAATAAGTCATTACTGGCTAAGAGCATTAGTTTGATGCTTGGTACTACAGTAATGGCTCCTGTTTTTGCTGAAGAAATAAAAAAAGACGAAAAAGAAGTTGAAGTTATTCAAGTAACAGGTATACGAGGCAGTTTATCTCAGTCAATGAATGTTAAACGTCAGTCGTCAGGTGTTGTAGATGCGATATCTGCAGTAGATATGGGGAAATTCCCAGATACAAACCTTGCAGAGTCTTTACAACGTATAACGGGTGTATCAATTAACCGTGTCAACGGTGAAGGTTCAGAAGTTACAGTTCGTGGCTTTGGTGGTAACTTTAACTTAGTAACTTTAAATGGCCGTCAAATGCCTGCAGCTAATGTAGGTACAATTACGGGTAACCCTCAAGATAAAGGTTCAGCCGGTACAAGTCGTTCATTTGATTTTGCAAACCTTGCTTCTGAAGGTGTAAGTGGTATAGAGGTATACAAAACAGGTCGTGCGGCAGGTGCTTCTGGTGGTATCGGTGCAACAATTAATGTTAATACACTGAAACCTTTAGATCAGAGTGAAAATAGTACTTCTTTTGGTGTTAAAGCAGTTAAAGATGAAAGTGGTGACGGCATTACTCCTGAAGTGAGTGGTGTAACAACATGGATTAACGATGATTCAACTTTTGGTGTATCATTATTTGGTTCATTCCAAGAACGTGATTCTGGCAGTCGACACATGAGTACTGAAGTTTATGAGTTACGTACTTATAATGGTGCTGATGATTTAAATTCTCTTACTATCCCTGGTGCTACTGTTGTTAATGAGCCAACTGTTGGTCAAATTATATCTATACCAAGTAATATTGGTTTAGGTACTAACCAAGACAATCGTGAACGTACTAATGCAATGCTAACGGTACAATTTGAACCTGTTGAAGACCTCAGATTTACCTTTGATGCGACTTACGCAAAAAATGAAAAAGATTCAACCTCACTTATTGATGGTATTTGGTTTGCTCGACAATTCAGCCATGTAGAATTTGATGGTAACCCTGTTGTCTCTACTCCAGTTAAGTTTTCAGAAACAGGTGGCGCAAATAATGAAGTTATAGGTAAAGATTTCTTCTACCAAAACTTAGCACAAGCGACAGAAGACGAATTAAAATCTTTTGGCTTTAATGTTGATTATTGGGTAAATGATGAATTAAATTTACGTTTTGATGTTGCTTCATCAGAAGCAAGTAGTCGTGGTGCTGGCCCTGATGGCCTTAACAGTATTCGCTTCAACCTAGCGGGCGCAACTGCTGGTTGGCAAACAGTTGACTTTACTACACGCATTCCATCAGCAAGTATTTTAGTTGAAGATACTTTAAAAGGTGGTAACGGCAATGGTATTTTTGATAAAGCAGATATTGGCTCTCAAGTAAGTCAAACAGATAAATCTGGTCAAGTTTCCAATGTTGATCAAGTGCGAATTGAAGGTCAATGGACTGGTGATGACATTATTGTTGATTTTGGTGTTGGATATGTTTCAACAGAAATGAGACAAACTCGTCAAGCTTCAACTGATGCTTTAGGTGATTGGGGTGTAACCAATCCTGGTGATATTCCTGAAGGTTTATTTGATGTAACTTGTACCGCTTGTGCATTTGAAGATCATGATATGTCAGGTGTTGATGGTGCTGATGCTAATTCTCCAGGTGGTACAACAATACCATTAGGTAGTGTTTCATTTGGTGGTGACCCACTTGCTCTTCTAAACGCTGTAGGTCCTGCATATGGTGTTTCTTTAGCAGGCCGTTCAATCAACACTGACGATGACAATACAGTTGAAGAAGATATTCTTTCTGCTTATGTTCAAGCGAATATGGATTATGACGTTGCAGATATGACATTAAACATTGTTGCTGGTTTACGTTATGAGCAAACTGATGTTAAATCTTCATCAAATCAATTTTTACCAACACAAATCATTTGGGAAGCAGATAATGACTTTTTAATTCAGTTAGGTTCAACAGTTGAAACTATCTCGGATGAAAATGACTACTCTAACTTTTTACCAAGCATTGATTTGACTCTTAATGTAAGAGACGACATTAAAGCCCGTGCTTCATTTAGTAAAACACTGGCTCGACCTTCTTATGACCAATTATTCCAAGCAACTTCTGTATCACCTCAGCCACGAATCACGGCACTAGGTGGTGTTGCGACAGGTAGTTCTGGTAACGCACAATTAGATCCACTTGAGTCAACCAATATTGATTTATCAGTAGAGTGGTATTACAACGATTCAAGTGTAATTTCATTAGGTTATTACAGAAAAGACGTTGATAACTTTGTTGGTATTGCACAAACTCAGAAAACATTATTTGGTTTGTTAGACCAAACTTCAGGAAATGCAGGTACCCTCACTGGTGATGCCATTGCAGCACTTAACGCTGGTGGTTATGACGTTAACGAAGTAAATTTATTTACTATGTCAGCAGTATTACAAAACCCACAAGACTTTCCTAATGGTGCTGCAGATTTCCAAGATCCTGTTGCAAATCCAACTTTTGAAGGTGAAGTTTTTGCGAAATATGATGTATTTCCATCATCAGGCGATCCAGCATTACAGTTTCAGGTAACAGGCCCTGTTAACGATAAAAGTGCAGTTATTGATGGTTTTGAATTTGCTTGGCAGCATTTCTTTGGTGATTCAGGATTTGGTTATCAGTTGAACTATACTACCGTAAACGGTGATATTGGTTATAACAATGGTGGTGCTATTACTGTTGATCAATTTGCACTAGTTGGCTTAAGTGATACTGCAAATGCTGTTCTGATCTATGAGATGGACGACTTTTCAGCACGTATCGCCTATAACTGGCGAGATGAGTTTTTAGCTTCTACTAATCGTGGCAAAGGTCCTCGTAACCCAGTATACATAGCTGAAACTGAGCAAATCGACATTAATGTAAGTTATACAATAATGGAAGATTTAACAGTAAGTTTAGATGTAATTAACTTAACTGACGAAGGCCTACGTAAATTTGGTCGTAGTCGAAATAATGTTTTCTTTGCTCAAGAGGCAGATAAACGTTTTGTGTTAAGTGCTAATTATAAGTTTTAGTCCCTAAATAAATTCCTCGGTTAATTATTTGATTGAGGAATTTAACTGAAGAGTGAAACGCTTTATTCATGTTTCACTCTTTCTTTTATGTCATTGTCTCAATTTTTATGGGAATGTGACGCAACTTCATAACAACATAGCGAAGGATGTAATGAGCAAAGCAATTGTCTTAAATAATGTAGACCATAAAAACCTCAAAGTTGATACTCAACTTGAATCTACTTTAAACGTAAATCGCTCTTTAGTTTATGCCACTGAAATAGGTGATTTACATAAAGAATTCCCATTGATATTCCATAAGAATTCAGAAACAGGACAAACCCAATTACATGCAATATTAGGCTTAGAAAGAGATGAAAATTTATTTGTTGGTGAGCATGGTTGGACAACGCGATTTGTTCCTGCTTTGTTAGCCAGAGGCCCATTTAGTTTGGGCTATAAAAAGAATGAAGAAATTCAAGAACAGCAAGACCCTGTGATTTGTATTGATATGGAAGACCCTCGTGTAAACAACGAACATGGAGAAGAAGTTTTCCTTCAATTTGGTGGTGAAGCACCCTATTTAAATTATGTAAAAAAAGCACTGCAAACTATTAACAGTGGAATGCAATTTGATAAAACACTTTACACACTTGTTGAATCAATGGATTTGTTAGAGCCAGTATCAATAAACATTAAATTGAGCAATGTGGAAGAGATAAATTTCAACGATTATTACACCGTTAATCAAGAGAAACTCGCAAAACTAGATGGTGCTAGCTTTGAAAAATTAAGCCAATTTGGCGTACTTAGTTTGTTGTATTTTGTCCTATCGTCAATGGATAATTTTCAAAAACTAATTGAATTAAAAAATGCAAAGTCTGCAATGTATTAATTTCTCTTGAATAAGGCAAAATTTGCATGAGCACTGTCACTACTAAAAACCAAATAAAAGTATTGAAAGGCATTACTCCTCAAGATATTCCTTTTGATGAATTGTTTTCACAAAACCAGCCCGTTATTTTAAAAGGGCTCGTAAAAGACTGGCCATTAGTAAAAACTGGACAAGAGTCTGCTCTGCAATTGATGACTCAATTAGAACAAAATTATAGTCAGCGACCAATGCTCGTTTATAAAGCCTCTGCTGAAATTAAAGCACGTTTTGGCTACAACAGCACCTGTACTAATTTCAATTTTACGAGCCATCGCAGTACAATTCCCGAAGTATTTGAAACCATACGTAATCAATTAACTCAAGATGAACATGAATACTTATATATTAATTCACTTAAATTTCATGAAGGTTTTCCTGAACTCATTCAGACACATCAATTAGCATTTGAACATCCCGAATTTATAAATAACCAACCTGTCGCAAAAATTTGGCTAGGTACAGAATCAGTTGCAGCAGCGCACTATGATCAACCTAAAAACATAGCATGTTGCGTAGCAGGCAAACGACGTTTTACTTTATTTCCACCAGATCAAATACACAACTTATATCCTGGACCATTAAACCCAACACCTGGAGGGCAAGTCGTTACACTTGCTAATCTTAATCAGCCTGATTTCTTTAAATTCCCTCGATTAAAAGAGGCATTTGAAAACGCCTATATCGCTGATCTTGAACCAGGAGACGGTTTGTATTATCCAAGTATGTGGTGGCACGAAGTAGAAGCCTTTAATCGTTTTAATGTCATGGTCAATTATTGGTGGATGGAAGCTGAGCCTTATTTAGGAAGTCCGATGGATACATTATTGCACGCAATGATGAGTGTTAGAGATCGCCCAATAAAAGAAAAAGAAGCATGGAAAACATTATTTGATTACTACATCTTTGGTGACAATGAAAAAGTACATGCGCATATACCACCTGAAAGTCATGGTGCATTAGCCACTATGGACGAAGATCAAAGCCGACGTATTCGTGCAATGTTACTCAATAATTTAAATCGCTAATAATAAAAACTAAGAAAAAGAGATAAATATAATGGTAGATTCGAAAACTAAAGTTGTTATTGCAGGAGGAGGAACCGCTGGTTGGCTTACCGCTTATAGCTTGGTAACACGCCTGGGTAATTTACTCGATATTACCTTAGTTGAATCGGATCAAATTGGCACTGTCGGTGTAGGTGAAGCAACAATTCCTACAATGAGGGCCTTCCACAGTTTAGTTGGTATTGACGAACAAGAATTCATGTCAGCGACCCAAGCCACCTTTAAGCTAGGAATCCAGTTTGAAAATTGGGGGCAGCAAAATGATAGTTACTTTCACTCGTTCGGTGAAATAGGTCAACGTTCTTGGATGGCTGAATTTCATGAGTTTTGGATGGAGGCAAAAGCAAAAGGATTTGGTGGCAGTTTAGAAGACTATTGTCTTGAATTAAAAGCTGCTAAAGCCAATAAATTTGCAACACAAATAGGAAAAAAACCTATTAATTTTGCTTATCACTTAGATGCTACAGCATATGCAGCCTATTTAAGTAATAAAAGCAAAACCGCAGGAGTTAAGCGGAAAGAAGGCCTTATCAACCAAGTTAAAAAAAATAATACCGGAAATATTACTTCACTTGTTTTAAGTGATGGAGCAGAAATATCTGGCGATTTTTTTATTGATTGTACTGGGTTTAGAGCACTCCTAATAGGGAATAATTTAGACGTTGGCTATGAAGATTGGAGTCACTTCTTAGCTGCTGATAGTGCTATTGCTGTGCAAACTAAAACCATAGAAAAACCCGTTCCTTACACGAAAGCGATTGCACATTCCTCAGGATGGCAATGGCAAATTCCACTGCAAGGTCGTGTTGGTAATGGGATCGTTTACAGTAGTAATTTTCTGTCTGATGATGAAGCTAGAAATACACTAATGCAAAACCTATCTGGAGAACCGATTACAGAGCCAAGAAAATTAACGTTTGCCACAGGGCGGCGTGAAAAAGCATGGCATAAAAACTGTGTTGCTATAGG
>JAGSHH010000187.1 GCA_023954655.1 Colwelliaceae bacterium | reverse complement strand
TTTGAAGCGATTAGATTAGTTGTTGTGAGTAATTAATGTTTAACTTTCGAGAATAAATTATGGCGGCTAATCCTGACTTTATATATCACCCACCAATGAAACCATATCTTGAAATTGTATATCAAGATAATGACCTAGTGGTATTAAATAAGCCTAGTGGACTTTTAACGGTTCCAGGACGATTAGCCGAACATAAAGACTGTTTACAGAACCGAGTACAAAAAGTTCTACCGACGGCAACAATAGTACACCGCCTAGACATGGCAACTTCAGGAATCATTCTGATGGCTTTGAATAAATCAGCACATGTTAATATCAGTCGTCAATTTGAAAAGCGTCAAACTGAGAAGTCATACATTGCAAGAGTTTACGGTAAAGTTGAGAATCAATCGGGTTCAGTTGATGAACCTTTGATTTGTGACTGGCCTAATAGACCTAAACAAAAAATTGACCATGAAAATGGCAAGAAATCTTTAACTCATTATCATGTTATTTCTTATCAAGAAAATAGTACTCTCGTTGAATTAACCCCTGTCACCGGACGCTCTCACCAATTAAGGGTTCATATGTTATCTATAGGGCATCCAATATTAGGTGACAGATTATATGCTCATGATAAAGCATTAACTATTAGTCCACGTCTACAGCTGCATGCAAAATGGCTAAAGATCTCGCACCCTGTAACTGAACAATCACTAACTTTTAACGCACCTTGCCCATTCTCTTAGCCTTAAAAAATAATAATTTTGACTAAATTCCTATTGATTCTTTTTTCTAAAGGTAATGTAATGAAGAAAATCGATATTTGGTCGATAAACTAGAAACAATCATTCAACAATTTCATAGGATATCTGTGACTCGACTTTTCTCAACTACTTTTTATTTGATTATTCTATTTTCGTTTTTAATATCGAGTAACCTTGTATTTGCTGAACAGCAAGAAAATACCGATACAAAAAAACCTGAGCAAACAGAAAAACAAAACGAAGAGGAAAAAGATGAGCAGTCTGTTGAAGAATCATCGGAAGAGCTCCCTAATAAATCATTAAGAACACCTCGTAGTGAAATAGATATCACTGCACCAACAGATGCACTTATTAATAAAAAGAGTGACCTTAAACATTATTTACCCTACAAGTTATCCAACCTTTGTTAGTAGGTCCAAACGATCACATTACTCTGATAAATACCAACAATGCCATTAACAATAAAGGCATTATGATATTATTGCCTGACTGGCAACAAACAGCTGCAAGTCCCAAGGCACTAAATGCTTTAAGAGAAACGTTTCCTGATCAAGGTTGGACAACAATAACGGTTTTACCCCCAAATAAACCAGTAAATTACCCTTCACAAGCGCTTGAGAAAACAGCAAGAGAAGAACAGAACACAACAACGCTAAATGATTACCAGCAGAATTTAGCAACAATTTTATCTTCTGTTACTGACAAAGCTAAAAACTACCCAGGTATTATTGTTGTGATTGCTGAAGGTCACAATGCCGCATTATTATTTAATATTTACCAAAAAGATTTAACCGAAAAACCTACGGCATTGATCACATTAAGCGCACACTTAAATGATGAGATGGCTAACTTAGAGTCGGCAACGAACCTTTCTCAACTTGAATTACCCGTACTAGATTTATACTTAAAAGCAGACAACTACTTAGTAAATAGCAATGTTACATTAAGAAAAAAATGGGTAAACCAAGAATTAAAAGAAAATTTTAGGCAGAAGAAAATTTACAATATTCAAACTGGTTATTACCCACAAGCTTCTCTAACTAAAGAAATAAATGGTTGGCTCAAATCCATTGGTTGGTAACTTGATATAAAGTTTACAGTTTAATTTTTCCAATGCCTTTTTTACTTATTAATTTAAACTTGAATCTAGCCAATATTTGGTGCCTTGTAATGTTGCCTGTAAAGCTAAGCCATTTTCCGTCAATTGATAAATAGATACGCCATTTATTATTGTAACAGCTTTGCTCCCTTCTCCTCCTTTCTTACCAGATTTTGCTGCTGCATCAGCTTGACCAGAAAAATCCCAACCATCTTCAACAAAGTCTTTCATTGCATCACGAGTATGAAAAATAAAAACTGCACTAAAATCCTTTACTCCTAACCCTATTCCAATACCTGCAGACCCCATGTTCATGTATGTATTTTTACCTGAAGAATTATCATGGACAACCCCACTCCCACCACCGGCAGAGAAAAACAGTAGATTAACACCGATATTTGAAAATACTGCATAGCCTTTGGCATCAGCAATCTTGCTTTTTACACTAGGTTCCTCTTTATAAAGCTTTACTAAAACTTCATCTCTCATCTCAAGAACTTCTTGACGATCAGCTTGTTTATCCGCATATACGCAAAGTGGCATAAATAGAAACGCAATTAACATTAATTTTTTATTCATAATCAATATCCTTAATTATTTATAATGAAGCCTACTAACTTATCAAGAATATAACCTTTCATGATAAAGAGATAAATACACACTATTTTTTTACTGCATTAATCATTTCATATGCCGATTGAATATCTTGTGTTTTTTGTTTGGCAACTTCCATCATTTCAGGAGGTAAACCTTTTGCAACAAGCTTGTCGGGATGATGTTGTGCCATTAACTTTCTATAGGCTTTTTTGATGTCTTTTTCAGAGCTCGATTTTTCAACTCCTAACACTTTATACGCATTATCTATTTGATTAGGGCTAGCGGTTCCTTTTGATCCTTGATGAAAATTAGCACCTGCAATAATCATTTCTAATAATTGATCAAGTTGATAAGAAGAGAAGCCCAGTATTTTTGCTATACGGTGTAATGCCTCTCTTTCTGCACTGTCTAAATCGCCATCAGCAAAAGCAACTTGTATTTGGATTTCAAGAAAAAGTAAAAGTAAATCTTGTCGATTCAAACAACTTCGCTTAAATTTTTTCAAATGTTCTTCAAGTGGAAATCCCGCCATTTTTCCTTCTCGAAAAGCATCTTGTGCTTGTTGCTTCATTTCTCCATTTAAGCCCAACTTATTCATATAAGCTGTAGCAAATGCAATTTCATGTTGAGACACTTGCCCATTTGCCTTTGCGATAAATCCCATTGCAGCAAAAGTACTATAAAAAAAGTTAGATTGTCTGTCTTCATCGGTCTGTTTTGCTAAACCATCAAAATCAAAACCACTACCTTGATCAAATCTGTGCCCCAGCCACATACCAAGCAGAGCACCAAATAAATTTTTACTCAGCATAAAGCCAAATAAAAAACCAAATACTTTACCCCAAACTTTCATCTAATTTTTGCCTTCTATGCTTTCATTTAACTCTTTCAATCTCTTTGGCGTACCCACATCAGTCCATAAACCAATAAGCAATTCACCGGAAATTTTTTGATCATTAATCGCTGTTTTTAATACTGGCGCTAATGGCATCACTTCTTCATTCAAATATTCCTTAAAAAGTGACGGTCTGTACAACCCTAATCCACTAAAGGTATAACTTTTTTGATCTGTTTCAACATCTAAAACAGTTATGTTTTGAAGTTTTCCATTCCTTAAATAAAAGTCACCTGTTAAGTTATGTGATGGATTTTCAACTAGCCATAAATGTGCTGAAGATTTTTTCGCTAATGAAGGCAAGCAAGAAAAGTCATAATCAATATATATATCACCATTTACAACTAAAAACGGGTCATCATTATGAGTCAAATGAGGTAAAGCTTTAATAATCCCACCAGCCGTTTCTAAGGCTCCTTCACTTTCCCAACTATAATGAATATTGACACCGAATCGCTCACCTCTTTGAAGATATTCAATAATGCTTTCGCCTAACCACGCAAGATTGATAACAATATCGGTGACACCAATTTTCACTAATTTATTAATGTGATATTCAATTAATGGAATACCTGCAACCTTTAATAAAGGTTTAGGACAACTATCAGTTAATGGTCGCATACGTTCACCACGACCAGCAGCTAAGATCATCGCTCTCATAAGTTTTCTACTGTTAATTTTTGAGTTAGCTTAGGAATAACCGTTTCTTTCACCAAATTATGGAGGAAAGTCAATTCTGGATAATGAGTACTTATATCAACAATATAAGATAGCGTTAATGGAATATCAGATAAATAACCTGACTTACCATCTCGATGATAAAGGCGAGCAAAAATACCACTTGCTTTGAGGTGACGTTGAAGCCCCATAAGATCAAACCACCTTTGCCATTGTTGAAAAGAAATATGCCCCAATTTCAAGTGTTCTGATATTAAATCAGTAAAATATTCAAACAAAGGTAATATTTCATTGGTTGGCCACTTCACATAGCAATCTCTTAATAATGAAACTATGTCATAGGTGATAGGCCCAATTACCGCATCTTGAAAATCAATAACGGCTAAATCACTTCTTGAGATCATAATATTTCGACTATGAAAGTCTCTATGCATAACAACTTGAGGTTGCTCTAACGCACTTTCAATTAAAAGCTCAAAACATAGATGTAATTGTTTTGTATCATTTTCTGATAATTTAATATTTAAATGTTCAACTAAAAGCCATTCATTAAAAATATCGAGTTCAAGTTTGATAAAAGCATTATCATATACAGGTAAATTCTCCTGTGGAATACTTGCTATTTTAGGAATTAAAGAAATCGCTTGTTGATAATAATCAGCCATATTATTAAGTGTTAGTTTGTCAGATAACTCTTCATTACCTAAATCACTTAAACACATAAAACCTTGTAACTCATCATAAGCCTTTACTTCTGGAACATTAACATCAACACCTTTAAGCTGATGCTGCATAAAAATAAACGCTGAGTTATTGCATTTATCAACAGGTGAATCAACGGCTATAAATGTTTGATTATTATTAATAAAACGAAAATAACGGCGAAATCCAGCATCTCCATTCATAGGAGATAATTCGATTTGAGTTAAAGAAAATTTTTTCATTATCCATTGAGATAATTGTTGTTGTCTTATATCTTCCAAAAATAACCACCTATAAATACTCTTGCGAGCCAATATAACCAATTAGCATGACAAAGAAAATTGCTATATTATTAATGCGTTTAACGTTAAAATGACTTTTGATACGCAAAATGCGTAAAATGAATTCTACTTTCGGACCTTTGATGCCTTTTTCCCGTACATCATTATTGTTTCTTATTAGCTATCTATTTGTAAACAACGCATCAGCTCAAGATGTAATTGATAACAATAATAACATTATCAGCTGCCCTATCCCTGTTTACCCACGTATAGAAACTCATGGAGATGATTTTAATATAGAAGCACTCAATATTTCATCAAAATCTTCGATTATTGAAAAAAATCAACTGGCAAAGTTTTCCGGTGGCGTCACCTTAGTAAAACAAGAGCATACGATTAAAGCTGACGAAATCGAAATTAATCGTAATACTTCATTAATGAATGCTCAAGGCAATATTCATTTTCAAAATCAAGGTGTTGATATTTTTGCTTCGCAATTAAAAGCCAGTAAAGCAATGAAGGCAACAATTTTATCAGATTCATCTTATCAATTAATAAATAATCCTGGTCATGGAAGTGCAGCCAGTATATCTGTTAATGCTGAAGGAACTTTGTCCTTAATTGATTCTAGTTTTACCACTTGTTATGGCGAAAGTCCTGATTGGCAAATGCAAGCGAGCGAAATAAATATTTCTGCGGCAAAAAATTATGGTGAAGCCTACAATGCTCGCTTCAAAGTTTTTGATGTGCCAGTTTTGTATATTCCATATTTCTCATTTCCTATCAATAAAGATAGAAAGTCTGGTTTTTTATATCCTAAAATTAGCACAACTAAACGGTCGGGCTTTGAAATAGAATTACCCTATTATTGGAATATTGCTCCCAATATGGATGCGACGATTACTCCTCGTTATATGTCAGAACGTGGTGCACAATTACTGACTGAATTTCGCTATTTGTCTGGATTACAAAACGGCTCGATTAATATTGAATATCTCAATAAAGATGATAAGTTAAAAGCAAATAATGATCCGAGATATTTAGCTAGATTCCAGCACACCGGTACCTTTTCCGATAACTTCCGTGCTTATATCGATTATACAACAATTAGTGACGACAACTACTTAGTTGATATTAAAAGTAATCAATACAATTCAAACGACGCTTACCTCTATCAAGTAGGTGAACTGGCTTTTTTTGAAGACAATTGGCAGGCTAAAATTCAAATTCAAGATTTTGAAATTCTCGGTAACCATAAAAATAGTTATAAAACTGTTCCACATATTGAATTAAATAGCTTTCAAAAAATGCCTTTTCTTAATGGGCAATTTGATCTTTATTCCGAGATCACTCGCTTTACCACTGCCAATAGAAACTTGCCAGAAGCAGATAGATATCACATAGAAGCAGGAGCAATGTTTCCAATTTCTAGACCCGCTTGGTTTATCAATTCAGAATTTAAATTATTACAAACCAATTATAGTCAGAAGAGAATTTCACCAACGAGTAAACTTGAAGAAAATGTCAGTCGTACATTACCAAAAGTTCGTTTTCATGGTGGTGTTAATTTCGATCGAACATTACAACTTTTTGGTAAAGACTTTACACAAACTTTAGAACCACAATTACTGTACCTTTATATTCCAGATAAAGATCAATCAACAATT
>JAGSHH010000201.1 GCA_023954655.1 Colwelliaceae bacterium | reverse complement strand
GCTATAGCTAGTAAAGTAAGAATTACCAACTTCAGGTAGGTATATATAAGGTGTAGAGTCTTCATTTTGTAATTCATTTAAAGTAGAAGCCAAATTATTAAAATCAATAACATCTGAATTTTCAGGCGCCTTTTGTATTAGCGATTTTTGATTAGTAAAAGAGAATTTAAAAGGCTTAATATTTACATTAATTAACTCCTTAAAAACATCAATAATATCTCTTTCTAAGACAGTCCCTCCTTTCAAAAGAGTCCTATTATGAAAGTCTTCAATTTTATGGGTACCGGTGCCAAATGCGGTATTGCTGTCTTGTGCAAAAATACTCGTCGCAACATCTAAAACATAATCAACATGATTCTCAATATAGTCTCGCCCGCGAGTTTGAGTAAAAATGCCGTTGTATGAACCTAATGACAATGGGTGATATTCATCAAATATACCTTTAGCAAACCAGCTTGTAGCAAAAGGAATATTTAATTTTTCAGCAAAAGAAATAATTAACGATTTTAATTTGTCGTTATGTTTCAATTTATCACCAAGGTAAAGCATAGGTTTTTTACTGTGTTGTAATTTATCAACGATGCTTTCTACAATTAAACTGCTTCCACACAATACATTCTCGCCCCAAAATATGTCATCAACAGACTTGGGTAATTTTAATAATTGCGTTTTTGCAAATACTTGATCACGTGGCACCTCAATAAATACAGGTTGTTTAGTTTTATAAGCTTGTGCAACCAAATGAAAAAATCGATTTCCGGCAACATTTGGCTGACTACTTGCCCTGTCTCCTTGTAACCTTTCAACTTTTACACCTAAAGCAGCATAAGCATTAAGCGCATGATCATAATCAGTTTTCCAGGATGAATTAGGGTGAATTGTATGGTGTATAGCTTGGCTATTTACTTCTGACTCTCCAGGAGCTCCAGAAATAAAAACAACCGGTAAGCCTTCAGTTACTGCCATTGCAGCAGCAGTTGTACAGGGTAAACTTCCAACCATATAAGTAGTTAAACAAAATCCTAAACCATCTATTTCAGCTTGCGCACAAGCTGAAAAACCAGCATGCATTTCATTGCTTGAAGGGAAAATATCTACATTGCTTTCTAATGCTGCAATCAGGTTAGCAGCAAAGTCGCCACCAACCCCATAAATTTTATCGCCACCAAAAAACTGTATAACATCAGACATGACTTCACCTAACGTAGGTAAACTTTCATTATATTGGCTACCAAAATTTAACTCATAAGATGCGGGCATTATGCTTCCTCAATTTCTATTAATGCGCGCACATTAAACCTTGAGTAACTTATTTAAACTGATCGAGATCATGCTTTATCATTCTAGTATCTGAATAAATTTTTCATACTTGTCAGTTAATATTTACAACTATTGTAAATGAGTTAATAAAATAGAACGTATAAATTAATCGCAACAAAAAACACCTCAATAGATCTCTCTATTGAGGTGTTTTATGTTAGAAGTAAGTCTTTAAAGATTACTTTGCATGTTGTTCTGCCAAATATAACCATGTAGGTAAAACAGTATCAGGATTAAGAGAAACACTATCAATTCCTTCTTCAACTAACCAAGCAGCAAAGTCAGCATGGTCTGATGGACCTTGACCACAAATTCCAACATACTTTCCTCTCGCTTTACATGCTTTTATAGCCATTGATAGAAGTACTTTAATTGCAGGGTTTCGCTCATCAAATAAATGAGCAATTAAACCAGAATCTCTATCTAAACCAAGCGTTAATTGTGTCAAATCATTTGAGCCTATTGAAAAACCATCAAAATGATCTAAAAATTGGTCTGCAAGTAATGCATTAGATGGCAGTTCACACATCATAATGACACGTAAACCGTTTTCACCGCGTTTTAAACCGTGTTCAGCTAATATTTCTATTACTTGCTCTGCTTCTTCAAGGGTACGAACAAACGGGATCATCACTTCTACATTCGTTAATCCCATATCATTTCTTACACGCTTTATCGCTTCACATTCAAGAGAGAAACACTCTCTAAAGTCTTTAGAGATATAACGAGAAGCACCGCGATAACCTATCATCGGATTTTCTTCTTCAGGTTCAAAGTTTTCACCGCCAACAAGGTTTGCGTATTCATTAGATTTGAAGTCGGACATACGAACAATAACTTTTTCAGGAGAATATGCTGCTGCTAGTGTTGAGATACCTTCGGTTAATTTTGCAATATAAAATTCTACAGGTGTTTCATATCCAGCAATGATATCGTTAATTTCATCTTGTAAATCAGCAGATTGCTCATCAAAATTGATTAAAGCTTTTGGATGAACGCCAATCATTTTATTAATGATAAATTCTAAACGAGCTAAACCAATACCTGAGTGAGGAAGTCGTGCAAAAGAAAAGGCACGGTCAGGATTACCAACATTCATCATAATTTTAAGCGGTAATTCTGGCATCGAGTCTACTTCAGATGTGGTTACAGTAAAATCAAGCTTACCTTCATAAATAAAACCTGTATCACCTTCAGCACATGAAACAGTTACATCATCACCCGTAGTTAATTTACTTGTAGCATTGCCACAACCAACTACTGCAGGGATTCCCATTTCACGAGCTATAATCGCAGCATGACAAGTACGGCCACCACGATTAGTCACAATAGCTGAAGCTATCTTCATGATAGGTTCCCAATCAGGATCAGTCATATCTGTAACTAACACATCGCCTGGTTGAATTTTATCCATCTCGGCCAATGAAGCTAATACTTTTACTTGGCCACTGCCAATCTTTTGTCCGATAGAACGACCTTCACAAATGACATTTGCTGTGGTTTGCAATTGAAACTGTTCCATCACATTGCTACTTTCACGACTTCTTACCGTTTCTGGGCGTGCTTGAACAATATAAAGCTTGCCGTCTAATCCATCTTTTGCCCACTCGATATCCATAGGGCGTTGATAATGTTTTTCAATAATTACCGCTTGTTTTGCTAATTCTTGAACTTCGTCATCAGTTAACGAAAATTGATTAGAAAGTGATTCTTCAACATCAATAACTTCCACTTGTTTGCCATGCTCTTGAGTGTCTGTATAAACCATTTTTATTGCTTTTGAACCAATATTTCTTCTAACTACCGATGGTTTGTTTTTTGCTAAAGTTTGTTTGTGAACATAAAATTCATCTGGGTTTACAGCACCTTGAACAACCATTTCTCCTAAACCGTAACTTGAAGTAATAAAGACAACGTCTTCAAAACCTGATTCTGTATCAATAGAGAACATCACTCCCGATGATGAAATATCACTGCGGACCATTCTTTGAATACCAGCAGATAAAGCCACACCTCGATGGTCATAACCTTGGTGAACTCGATATGAAATTGCGCGATCATTAAATAACGAAGCAAATACATGTTTGATTGCAACCATTACTGCATCTAAACCACGAACATTTAAAAATGTTTCCTGCTGCCCTGCAAAAGAAGCATCAGGCATATCTTCTGCGGTAGCTGAAGATCTAACAGCAAATGAAGCATCAGCTGAAAATTCACCTGCTAATTTGTCATATGCTTTTTCAATATCGTTTTGCATGTCAGGTAAAAAAGGCGTATCAATAATCCATTGACGTATCGTATTACCACATTCACCTAACGCACTGATATCACTAACATCTAAATTATCTAATAGTTGATATATTTTATCGTTTAGACCACTTTGTTCTAGAAATTCATTAAAAGCAAATGACGTAGTCGCAAAGCCCCCCGGTACCTGCACGCCTACATTTGCGAGGTTTGAGATCATTTCACCCAATGATGCGTTTTTTCCACCAACGCGATCAACATCACCCATGCCTAACTCTTCATACCAAAGCACATATTCTTGCACGACAAACTCTCCGATTTAGATATAATTAAAAGGTTATTTATTTCATAGTAGTTTCTTTGTAGCTGATAACATTTTACACTTGTTACGACACAAACTAAAAGACATTAAGAAAACTTTCACAGTACATTACGTAATATTAATGTCATTAAACGTATATGAGGATTTTAAATGCGTACTGCTTTTTATATATCAGATGGAACTGCAATTACTTCAGAAGTTTTTGGCCACGCACTTTTGTCTTTATTTCCTGTCGATTTTGAACACGAAACAATATCATTTGTTGAATCCAAGGAAAAAGCACTTGAAGTTAAAGCTTTAATTAATAAAACCGCCAAGCGTTCAAATGAACCACCTCTAGTTTTTCATACCTTTGTAAACCCTGAAATAAGAGAAATTATCGATAGTTGTGATGGTATTATTTATAACTTTCTTGAGCATTTTGTTTCACCTTTAGAGCAACACCTTGGTGTTTCAGCTAAACCTAAAGCACATAGAACTCATAGTATTCATGAAAATAGTTATGATTACCGTATTGACGCGGTTAATTACTCTCTAGCTAATGATGACGGTTCAAACGTTTCAAACTATGATCATGCAGATGTTATTTTAGTAGGCGTATCACGCTCAGGTAAAACACCTACTTCACTTTACCTTGCGCTACAATACGGTATTAAAGCGGCGAACTACCCTTTTACCGATGACGATATGGATGAATTAAAGTTGCCTAGCTTTTTAGTACCACATAAAAAGAAACTCTTTGGTTTAACAATTGATGCTCAACGTTTGATGGATATTAGAGATGGGCGCATGTCTAACAGTAAGTATTCATCATCTAGGCAATGTCGAATGGAAGTTCGAGAAGTTGAAAAGCTTTACAAAAAAGAAAAGATCCCATTTTTAAATACCACTAAATTATCTGTAGAAGAAATCACAGCAAAAATCCTCAATGAAACTGGCCTGCAAAGATATAAATACTGATTTATATTAATTAAACATTATTAATACCGTTAAAGCGGTTCACAAGTACCCTTAACTTCTGTATGTTAGCGCGATAATTTATCGTTGTTGTGCTATTTCCTTTTACCTTTAAATGAAAAATAATTTCAAAAGCACAACACTTAAAAAAGTAAAATGCCATGACCATCAAAACAGATGAATTTAGAACAACGTTAATCGAAAACTTAGTGTCTCCTGCTCAATTATCTGAACAAATACCACTATCCGATGAAACTGCTAATTTTATTATTCAAAGCCGTAAAGAGATCGAAGCTATTATCAATGGTGAAGATGACCGTTTATTAGTCATAATTGGGCCGTGTTCAATTCATGACACTGAAGCTGCTGTCGATTACGCCAAACAATTAAAAGTATTACATGATCAGCATAAAAATGAATTACTCATTGTTATGCGTGTCTACTTCGAAAAGCCTAGAACAACTGTAGGTTGGAAAGGGTTAATTAGTGATCCTGATTTAGATAAGTCTTTTCATGTTGCGAAAGGCCTAAATTTAGCTCGTAATTTGTTGATGGATATAAATGAAATTGGTTTACCGGCTGGAACCGAATTTTTAGATATGGTTACAGGTCAGTATATTTCCGATTTAATTTGTTGGGGGGCAATTGGCGCTCGTACTACCGAAAGCCAAGTACATCGTGAATTAGCATCTGCACTTTCATGCCCTGTAGGTTTTAAAAATGGTACTGATGGCAACATTCAAATAGCCGTTGATGCAATAAAGGCTTCAAGCGTACCGCATGTGCTGTATTCTCCTAATAAAAGTGGCCAAATGTGTATATACCAAACACATGGTAATCCGCATGCACATGTTATTTTACGAGGTGGTAAAGAGCCAAACTATCATCCTGAAGATATTGAAAACACGTTAAACAAGTTAGCTAAAAATAATATCAATGCTGGTATTATGATCGATTGTAGTCATG
>JAGSHH010000216.1 GCA_023954655.1 Colwelliaceae bacterium | reverse complement strand
TAAAAAACTAATGACTTGTTCCACGTTCATAATGGGTTTTATTATAAACATTGTATTTTCCTGAAGGTTTTTTCATCGGCAAACGCTTAATTTCTTCTAATGTATCAGCGTTATAAACGATTAACGCACCGTCATTATCCCAAATACTCAACAATACATATTTACCGTCTTTAGTAAATTCAACATGAGCAGCTGTTTTTCCAGGCGCTGGTGCTAACGTTTTAACAATTTCTAATGTATCTTTTTTAATGACATGAACTTTTTCTTTGTTCGGTCCAAAAAATACATCTACCCAAGCGTAAGGCGAATTACTGTGGCTACGCATAAAAAACCCTGGGCCTTCTGTTTTTATCTCTTTGATCACTTTCCAATTATCCATATCAATAACAGAAACTAAGCCATCTTTGATATTAGGTGACGCAAAAACAGTTTTACCTTGATAGTCCCATGTTATTCCTGAACCTAAATGTGGCATACCTGCCATTTCAATAGTTGCTACTTTCTTTTTAACATCAAGGTTTATAACCTGCCCATTGTGACTGTCACGTGAAGCACCAATTAAGTTGATATATTCAGGGTCAAAAAAGAAGTCATCTAAGAAGTCTTCCGTACGGATTCTGCGAATGGGGAATGCATCTTCAACTTTCCAATTTTCTAACTTTCCTTCACCACCATCTTTACGATAGTCGTGCGCCCAACCCTTAAAAACTTCGACCCCTCCCTTATCACTGTATGGGATTTCCCAGACTTCTTTAACATCTTTTAATGCAACAATAAAACTATGTCGAGGAGGTGCATTATATACAGCACTGACTCTTGAGCTAATCCCTTCACTATCAATAGTGTCGATAACTTTTATTGGCTTTAACGTTTCAGTATCCAAGATTACTACATTATGAGGTAAGTAATTGCCCACTATTGCATATTTACCATCTGAAGAAACAGCTAAGTTTCGTGAATTTATTCCTGCCCTAACTTCTGCAACAGTTTTCATATTGTAAATATCATATTTACTGATCCAACCATCACGAGAAGCAAAATAAACAAAACGTCCATCCGGTGAATATTTAGGTCCTCCATGTAATGCAAATCGAGTTTTAAAGCGAGTTATCGGTTCAAAAGTGTCACCATTTAACAAAGTTGCCGAATGATCACCTAATTCAACAACGATAAACAAATTCATTAAGTCTGCTTCAAATTGCGGTTCATTAGGCAACTTGTTTTGGTCAAAATGCTGAATATTAGTGCGGTTTATATCAGCAATTGTCCATTGTGGTAACTTTTCAGCAGGGGTGTATATATAATCAACTAAGCTAGAAATTTCTTCGGCATTTAAAGTTTTATCAAAGCTTGGCATTTGAGTTGCTACTCGGCCATTTTTAATAACTTTCGCAGCTTTATTTTTACGAAGACGAGATAAGTTTTCAGGAAATAATGCTGGCCCCATTGCACCTAGTCGGCCAATACCATGACAACTTTGACAATGATCCTGATAAAGTTTTTCTGCTGAGACTTGCTTTGAATCTGAAGCAATCGCTAAAGAAGTAACTGCTAAAGAAGCAATCGTGATAATTACAGTTTTAATATAAGTAAAAGTACGCATCAGCTTATTTTTTATCTCTTCAATCTTATTAATAATTATAAATTTATTACCTAATTGCTAAGCAATTTTCTCTTCAATTAAACTATTGTCAACTTGGCTACTAGAAACATAATTACTCGCATCTAAAAAACCTGGTGTTGATAATTGTTGTTCAGTTAATTGATTAACAACGTCACCAATAACAATTAACGTAGGAGGCGTAATATTATGCTTTTCAACAAGTTCTGCTAAAGTGCCAACCGTTCCACGATAAGTTTGTTGCTCAGGTTGTGTGCCTTTGCGGATAAGTGCTGCTGGAGTATCTGCACTTCTACCATGATTCATTAATTCTTCAGCAATTTTAGGTAATGTATTAATACCCATATAAAAAACAACAGTTTGTGTTGGGCTTGTTAAACTTTGCCATGGCAGGTTTAATTGCCCATTATTTTGAATGTGACCAGTAATAAACGTACAACCTTGAGCTACACCACGATGGGTTAGCGGAATACCTGCATAAGTAGTACATCCAGAAGCCGCAGTAATACCTGGACAAACATGACAACTCACACCGTTCTCTAATAAATATTCAGCTTCCTCACCACCACGACCAAAGATAAATGGGTCACCACCTTTTAAACGTAATACTCGTTTACCCTCTTGAGCGTAATCAACAAGACATTGGTTAATTTTATCTTGAGGTACACAATGTTTTGCTTGTTCTTTACCGACATAAAATTTTTCACAATTTTCTGGCAATAAAGCAAGAATTTCATCACTAACTAAACGGTCATAAACCGCAACTTCAGCTTGCTCGATAAAGCGCATTGCACGAATTGTTAGTAACTCTGCATCACCTGGGCCTGAACCAACTAAAGCAACTTCACCTTTATTTAAGTGAGATTTTCCGTGTATTTTCACTTTTGAATCTGTATTTATCGGTAATTGAATCGATGACATGTTTTTACCCTTTAATTTCTCTGAAATAATATTGAGATACAATTTTATTAAACTTCGACAAATGGAATGCTTTCTACTTGAGCACCCTGTAATGAACTCAATTGCGCTTGCATTTCTTTGCTTAAGCCAATTTCAACATCATCTAAATAACAGCCAGGATCTTCTGCCCAAGCATCACCTGTTTGAGCAAAAGCACGAGTTCGAGTATTACCGCCACATACATTTAGATACTCACAAGCTTGGCAACGGCCCTTAACAGGGCGAGGACTTTGCCTAAAACCTAGCATTAATGGATCTTGGGTATTTTTCCAAACATCTGAAAACAATTGTTCTTTCACATTACCAATATGATGATTCCACCAATAAGTATCTGGATGAATGGTGCCGGTATTGTCTATGTTGGCGACATTTACACCACTGGCATTTCCGCCCCAACTGATAAGTCTTTGATGTAAGTTTTTAACGCGTTGGGGATATTGCAGACCAAATTTCTTTTCTATCCATTGTAATAAAAATGGACCATCAGCATCGTTGTTACCGGTTACAAAATCAGTATCTATACCTTGAGAAATATGTTTATAAGCACGTTCATATAGCATTTCCATTGCATCTTTTGTCATTTGAAACATGGCATCGGTTTCTGCATTACGTTTACCGCGACCGGAGTAATTTAAATGTGATAAATAAAATTTATCGACACTGTTTTCTTCCATTAAATCAAGCATTGCCGGCAAGTCTTTAAAGTTATCGCGTGTTAAACACAAACGCATTCCAACTTTAATACCCGCTTCTTTACAAAGTTTTAGGGCATGCATAGACGTTTTAAAACTTCCCTTTTGACGACGAAATTCATCATGAAACTCTTCTAATCCATCAATACTTATGCCTACATATTGGTAATCCGCTGCTTTTATTTGTTCAATATTATCTTCATTAATTAATGTGCCATTAGTTGAAAGGGCAACGTAAAAGCCTTTTGCTTTCGCATAAGCAGTTATTTCAAAAATATCAGGACGTAATAATGGCTCACCACCCGATAAAATTAACACGGGTACATTCGCTACTTTTAAATCATCAATTGTTGCTTTAATTTGTTCTGTTGTTAGCTCATCTTTAAAATCAATATCTAGTGACGTTGAGTAACAGTGCTTACATTGCAAATTACAACGGCGGATCAAGTTCCAAATAACCACGGGACCAGGCATCTTTCTAGCCATCTCTTTTGCTGTTGGCGCGGGTAAATCATCATGAAATGTTTTAAGTAATTGCGATATGCGAAACATAATTGCGCTACCTTATTTTATCTTTAATTTTTAAACAGATTTACGTTTTAAACGTAAGCCTGTTTTCTTTAATATCTGAGTGCTGGTGAGCATATCATTGCTTTTAGGTTTAATGTTTTGACTTAAGTCATCACTTTGGCGATGTACCAACACCTCTTTTAACAGTTCTTTGATCTGGCTTCGCAAGTATTGAATTTCTTCAGGTGATTTGCCGTGAACCATAGCAAATAAATTGTAATTCCAATGAGGTAAATGACGAGGACGCTGATAGCAGTGACTGACAAATGGCAACTTACCTACAAGTTCACCAAACTTAGAGATTTGGGAGTCTTCAACATCCCAAACTGTCATGCCATTATAGGTATAACCGAGTTTATAATGATTAGGTACAGCAGCAATACGACGAATAACACCTCGTTCTAATAAATCTTTATTTAATTCAAGCGATTCTTCAACACTGATATTAAGTTGTTCAGCCACCCAATGATAAGGTTTAGCTGTAATTGGCAAACCATTTTGAGTAAGTAAAATATATTCTCTTTCTAACGCTGAAAGTCTTTTAGACTGGGAGGTAGAGACCGACATAATATTCCTCCAATTTTGGTGTATTTAACACAGCTAATGCTGTTTTCTTTTCAATTTTTTTTATAACTTGAGCTATTTCTTCTTCTGATTCTGTCCCGATAACAAACCACATATTGAAATAATGATCGCGACGATAGTT
>JAGSHH010000199.1 GCA_023954655.1 Colwelliaceae bacterium | reverse complement strand
TTTATTTCAACCTCAAATTCCACCCAATACGGGTAACATTATTCGTTTATGTGCAAATACAGGTTTTAGGCTGCATTTAATTGAGCCATTAGGATTTGACTTTGATGATAAAAAATTGCGACGTGCAGGATTAGATTACCATGAGTTTGCGGCAACCAAGCGCCATAAAAGCTTTAATGCTTTTGTTGAAAGTGAACAGCCGAATCGTATATTAGCGATAACAACAAAAGCGACCAATTATTATGGTGATGTTAACTTTACTCAGGGTGATTACTTGCTATTTGGTTCTGAAACCGCAGGATTACCTGAAGAAGTAAGACAACAAATTCCAGATCAAGATAAAATTCGTATTCCAATGATCAAAGATAGCCGCAGTATGAATTTATCAAATGCGACTTCGGTGATTATATATGAAGCATGGCGACAATTAGGTTTTGTTAATTCAGTTTAACTTATACCAATCCATATAAACTGACAGGAAAACTATTCAAATTTACGTTCACGAGATAACAAATCAGACGCCGCTAACTTGGCATTTTTACCACAATAAAGAACTTGATAAACCTGCTCAACTATTGGCATTTCTACATTCATACGTTCTGCCAGCATGTAAACTTCTTTGGTATTTCGATAGCCTTCAACAACCTGACCAATATCTTTCATAGCTTGCTCAACACTTTCGCCATTACCTAGAGCAAGTCCAAAGCGGCGATTTCTTGATTGGTTGTCGGTACAGGTTAAAACTAAATCACCTAAACCAGCCATTCCCATAAATGTTTGAGGTTGTGCTTTGAGCGCTTCCCCTAAACGAGTCATTTCAACTAGTCCACGTGTGATCAATGCTGTGCGTGCATTAGCACCAAAACCAATCCCATCAGCCATACCAGCACCAATTGCGATCACATTTTTAACGGCACCACCAAGTTGTACGCCAACAAAATCATTATTTGGATAAACACGAAAGGTTTTTTCGCAATGCAACAAATCTGAAAGTTCAGTGACAAACTCTTCATCAGTTGATGATAATGATATCGCAGTCGGTAAACCAGCAACCATTTCTTTAGCAAATGTAGGGCCTGATAAAACCGCAAGTGAAATATCTTGACCTAAAATATTACGAGCCACATCTTGTAATAAATTGCCCGATTCAGGATCTAAACCTTTAGTCGCCCAAGCAACTTTAGCATGAGGCCTTAAAAAAGGTTTTATCTGTTTAAGCATGTCACCAAAAGCATGACTAGGTACAACAATTAAAATATTGTCACTTGCCTGAATAGTTGTTTGCAGATCAGAAGATAATTCAAGAGCTGCAGGAAACTGGCTACCAGGTAGATACTTCTCATTACTATGAGAAGCAATCATATCATTCACATGACTTTTATCTCGACCCCACAATAAAGTCTTATGACCATTGCGAGCAAAACAAACAGCAAGGGCAGTTCCATAAGAGCCTGCCCCGATAACACTAATTGCATTAGATGCCGATGATTGAGTCATTAATTAGTGAGTTTCTGCACTAGCTGGAGCTTGAGCAGCTTGCTCTTTCTGTTTTTGTTGAACATAAGAAGCAAATAATGCTTCAAAGTTCACTGGTGCTAAATTAATTTGAGGGAAAGAACCACGATTAACTAAATTAGCTACAGATTCGCGCGCATATGGGAATAATGTAGTAGGACAAAAAGCACCAATAGTGTGAGCTAATTGAGCTTCAGGAAGGTTACCAATAGTAAAAATACCCGCTTGTTGTACTTCAGCTAAAAAAGCAGTTTGACCTTCAACAGTAGCAGTAACTGTTAAAGATAAAATCACTTCATAAGTATCGTCAGATAATTTTGATGATTTAGTATCTAAATCTAATTTTAACTCAGGCTTCCATTCTTTTTGAAAAATCGCTGGAGAATTAGGAGTTTCAAAAGAAATATCTTTTGTATATACGCGTTGAATTGCAAATTGTGGTGCTTCTTGTTGCTCAGATGCGCCTTCAGCGTTTGTTTGGTTTTCATCAGCCATGAGTTTACTTCCTATTCATTCATGCTCTTTGCATGTCATTAAATTAATATATATGGAATGAACGAGTATCATTCATTCTCAATGTTTAGTTTTAGTGATACTTATTCTTGTAATAAAGTATCTAAACGATTTTGTGCATGTAATGCATATAAATCATCACAACCACCTACATGATGGTCATTAATAAAAATTTGCGGCACTGTATATGCACCTTTACTACGCTTGATCATTTTTTCTCTAAGCGCTGTATCGGTATCAATTTTTATCTCAGTATATTGAACTTGTTTATGTTCAAGTAACATTTTTGCTCTCATACAAAAACCGCATGTTACTTTAGTATAAATTTCAACAGCCATAATCTACCTTCTTAATAAGCTTAATGTTCGTTACTGATTAACAGTTACTTATTTACAACAGGTAAACCCGCACCTGTCCAAGCATTCATACCACCTTTAAGTAAGCTTGCTTTATTAAAGCCAGCTTTTAAAAGTTGATCTGCAACTTTAGAAGCAGTTATACCCCCAGCGCATACTACAATAATGGGTTTATCTTTATACTTTTCAAGGGCTGCAAAGTCATTATTCTTTACTTTTTCTGCTGAGATATGTTTTGCATCAATAATATGACTATTTTTAAAATCTTTATCTGTGCGTATATCAAGCACAACGCCTTCTTCACGATTCATAGAGAAAGTTAAATCTTGAGGGCTTAATTGTTTGATCGGAGACATTTTTATGCGAATGCTTGTAACAATAATCGCAACAAAAATACCAACCCAAGCTGCGCTTAACATTGGGTTACTTGCTAAAAATGAACTAAATTGTTCCATAAACTATCTAATATTTATCTACAAAAAATTTCTCGACAGTATACAGATTAATGTCCTTTTTTACAGAATAAATACAATATTCTATTAAATCTTATGACTAATTTTTCCTGAATGTAGGTATGCGATAGAACAATTTTGTCTAGTGCAACTAAAGAATTCCCTTAACCACATTGGTATACTACTTTACATAATCGTCAAATTTTACTTATCTGAACTTTCGGAAAACCGTATGACCAACAAAAAATCTACTGTACTCATCATTTTAGATGGCTGGGGCTATCGTGAAAATGAACAATCAAATGCTATTTTTCATGCTAAAACTCCTGTTATTGATAATCTGATGAAAAATTATCCTAATATGTTAATTCAAACATCAGGAATGGCCGTTGGATTGCCTGATGGGCAAATGGGTAATTCCGAAGTGGGTCATGTAAATTTAGGTGCTGGCCGAATTGTTTATCAAGATTTCACTCGTATTACTAAAGCGATTGAAGATGGTGAATTTAAACAAACACCTGCACTTTGCCAAGCTGTAGATAAAGCCGTAGCAAATAATAAAGCCGTTCATATTTGTGGTTTAATGTCTCCAGGTGGTGTCCATAGTCATGAAGATCATATTATTGCCATGATCGATCTTGCCAAAGAACGAGGCGCTGAAAAAATTTACTTACATGCTTTTCTAGATGGTCGTGATACTCCACCGAGAAGTGCTGAAGCACCTTTAATAAAAGCACAAGAAAAATTTGCCGAAATTGGTTGCGGACAAGTGGCATCAATTATTGGTCGTTATTATGCGATGGACAGAGATCAACGATGGGATAGAGTAGAGACTGCATACAACTTGATGACTTCAGGTCAAAGTGAATATCAATATTCAAATGCAGTTGATGCATTAAACGCGGCTTATCAGCGTGATGAAAATGATGAATTTGTTAAAGCTAGCGCTATTACAAATGCACAAGGTGAAGTTATCAACATTGATGATGGCGATAGCGTTATTTATATGAATTTTAGAGCAGATCGGGCTCGTCAATTTACCCGCTCATTTGTTGATGCAGATTTTGAAGGTTTTAACCGTAAAGAAACACCACAACTATCTGATTTTGTAATGTTAACCCAATATGCTGCGGATATTAAAACAAGCTGTGCATTTCCACCAACACCATTAAATAATGTCTTAGGTGAATGGTTAGAAAAACATGATAAAACACAATTACGAATCTCTGAAACTGAGAAATATGCCCATGTAACTTTCTTTTTCAGCGGAGGAAAAGAAGACACTTTTAATGGCGAAGAGCGTATTTTAATTCCTTCACCACAAGTTGCTACTTATGACTTACAACCTGAAATGAATTCAACTTTATTAACCGACAAACTTGTTGCTGCCATAGAAAGTGGTGAGCATGATTTTATTGTTTGTAATTATCCAAACGGTGATATGGTTGGTCATACTGGAAAATTTGATGCGGCAGTAAAGGCCTGTGAAGCTGTAGATAATAGTATCGGTAGAGTTTTAACCGCATTAGAAAAAACTGGTAGTGAATGTTTAATTACCGCTGATCATGGTAATGCTGAACAAATGGTTGATAACAATTCAGGCCAAGCTCATACTGCTCATACTTGTGAGCCCGTACCTTTAATTTACGTTGGCAGAAAGGCAATACCAGCATCAGCCGGTGCCTTAAGTGATATCGCTCCAACAATAATTAATTTGATGGCAATGGAGCAACCTATAGAAATGACAGGTTCTAATTTAATGGAGCTAGATTCATAATAATATCGATATAAAAATGACAATAACAAATACCGACAATAAAACCGCAACACGAGAGAACTTATCTCTCGTGTTAATTTTACTATTATTAATGGTTTTTCCTGTCAAAAGTTATTCACAAGATACTACTGATCAAAAATTATCAAATGTTAAAGAAGCGATAAATAAACAAAAAACAACGATCAAAAGAGTCGATACCAAAAGACAAAAACTACTTTCTCAACTCAAAGCTGATGACTTAGCAATTGCTAAAACTATCAATGCGCTGAACAAAACGCTGCTTTCCTCAAAGAAAACTAAAAAGCAAATAAACGAATTAATCAAAGAAAAAAGCAAATTAACCAATGATAAAAAGCAGCAAGAAGTAGTATTAGCCAAACAATTGCGTGCTGCATATTCAACTGGACATCATGATTATTTAAAACTTATTTTGAACCAAGAAGATCCAGGAAAAGTACAACGAACGGTTGAATATTATCAGTATTTAAATAACGCCCGCATTAAAGAAATAGATCAATATAAAGTCACCATTAACCAAATTGTTGAAAATACTAATCAACAACAAGCGCAAGCAAAGAAGCTTCAGCAATTAGAAGATGAACAGAAATCACAAAAATCCGCCCTAGAAACAAAGAAAAAACAACGACAAATAACCGTAGCTAAACTGCATAAGCAATTGGTCAGTTCCAAACAAAAACTCAGTAAGCTTGAAGAAGAGGAAGCCAATTTAGTTGCTGCATTAGCTCGTATATCACAGTTAAGTAAGCAGGAAGTCGACTTAAACGGCCTAAGTAAATTAAAACGTAAACTATCTTGGCCAGTGAAAGGAAGAATAAACCGAAGCTTTGGTTCGAGAAAACAGGATTATTTAAAATGGAAAGGCGTATTAATGGCAGCTCCATTAGGCAAACAAGTAAAAACTATTCATAATGGCACGGTATTATTTTCAGATTGGCTAAAAGGATATGGCTTAGTTACTGTTATTGATCATGGTAAGGGTTACATGAGTTTATATGGTCATAATCAGGCATTATTAAAATCTGTCGGTGATCGTGTTGAAACTGGTGAGCCGATAGCGCTTGTTGGTCAAAGTGGTGGACAAACAAGTTCAGCTTTATATTTTGAGATACGTCATAATGGTAAAGCTGTTAATCCAAAACTTTGGTGTAGATAGCTATATAAAATAATCATTAGACATTTCTTGTCAGAAAATTTTACACCGCTTTTTCACCTTGGCACTCGATTTGAAAAAACTTACCTGCTACCCTAGAAAAATTAACCATTAATAATAGACATTGTGCGCTACTTATTTCCCTTATTTTTTCTTATTTTCGCTAACCT
>JAGSHH010000089.1 GCA_023954655.1 Colwelliaceae bacterium | reverse complement strand
CGGGCGTTCACTGGTAAACATCTCAGATTGTGTAATCTCTGCGCTCACATCCGCCATTTTTTTAACTTCTTCTCGAACTTTTTCTTTTACTAAGTTTAGTTCACTACTATTATGAACAGCTATTAATAATTGCCCCCAATTTTCACCGCCTTTACTTGCAGAGCTCATCATTAAACTACCACTACCCGCTAATGAATAGCTGTGCTTTACACGCTCATCACTAGCAATAATTTTCGCTAATGTTTGTAAACGTTCATCAGTAACATATATTGGTGTGCCCTGAGGTAAAGTTAACTCAATAGTAAATTCAGACTGCGCTACTTCAGGTACAAGTTCAACGGGTATTTTAGGTAACAAACTCATCACGAATACCGCAAAAACCACAGTCAATGTCACCAGAGTTAATCGACTATTTAAAGTTATTTTTAATATTCGACTATACGATTGGGATACTTTGTCAAAAAATCGATTAAATAATTTGTGCGCTGGTAAAAAAGTAAATTTACCTACCTTTGCAAGTGTGTTGCTAATTAAGAGTAAAATTTTAGTCACAAAAAGGGGGAAATAATTAAAAAGCAGCTGTAGCGGGAATAAGAGTATTTTCAGCGTTACCCTGCCAATTCTTTTAAGATTACTTATTTCACTTCCATTTTCCTTATTGTTTTCTTCAGGAGTAACATTTTTGGCAATACTACCTTTAGTTTTTGTAGAAAATTGACGTGAGGCCAACATTGGAATCAGCGTAAGAGCCACCACTAAAGACGCAAGTAATGCAAAAGTTACTGTCATAGCCTGATCGCTAAATAATTGCCCTGCAAAACCTACAACAAAAGCTAATGGAAAAAATACCGCAAGTGTAGTTAATGTAGATGCCACAACAGCACCAGAAACTTCATTTGTTCCTTTTGTTGCTGCGTTGATAATGCTTTCACCTTTTTCGCGGTATCGAGCGATATTTTCTAGCACTACAATCGCATTATCAACTAACAAGCCTACAGCTAAGGCGATACCTCCTAATGACATAATATTCAAACTGATATCATTGGCAAACATCAAGTTAAACGTCGCAATAATTGACACAGGAATGGCGAGAGAAATAATTAAAGTATTATAAAAATTTCCTAAAAATAGATACAAGATCAGCATTGCTAATATGCCGCCAACAATTGCAGCATTTTTAACTTCATCTACAGCACTAATGATAAATTCAGATTGATCATAAATCACATCAAACTTAAGATTTTCAGGCAGCGTTTCTTTTAGCTCTTTTAGCTTTGCATTCACTGCATTAGCAACCGTTACAGTGTTGGCATCACCTTCTTTATAAATAGCCAGTTCAATGGCTTCATTATTATTGATACGAGTTATATCGGTGCGTTCTTTTTCACCATCATAAACTTTGGCGATGTCTTTTAAGTATATGTTCTGACCATCGGTTTGCTTTATGATCATATTGCCCAACTGTTTCAAAGAAGAAAATTGGTTCAAGGTTCTAACTAAATACTCTTGTTGACCATCATAAACTCTTCCAGCCGACATATTAATATTTTCACTTTGAATACGCTGAACAATACTTTGGGCCGAAATCCCTCTGCGTGCCGCTTTCTCTTGATCAAATATGACTTGAATTTCTTGCTCTAAACCTCCGCCCAACTGAACCGCAGCAACACCTGATAATGTTTCAATTTGACGTTTGATTTCTTGTTCGGCAAAAGTTCTTATTTTTTTCAACGCACGGGGGTGTTTTTCTGTTGTTGATAATCCAATTCTAACGATAGGATCTAATGCAGGATTAAAGCGTAATATAATCGGTTTGTTGACATCTTTGGGTAAAGCGATGATATCGAGTTTTTCCCGAACATTTTGCGTAGCAAAGTTCATTGCAACTCCCCACTCAAACTCAATAATGACATCTGACTGGCCAGCTTTTGATATTGAATGAACTTTTCTAATGCCTTTAACGACACCAACAGATTCTTCAATAGGTTTACTGATTAATTGCTCTATTTCCGCAGGTGCAGCACCTAAATTCTCAGTTCTAACAGTAAGAGTTGGATAGGCGAGATCTGGGAGAAGTGACACAGACAAACGTGAAAAGCCCACAAGCCCAAATAACATTACCGCTAAAGTAAACATGCTGACAGTTACAGGACGTTTTACTACGGTATTAATAATACTCATAAATTTTCCTTAAAATAATTAACTTGAACAATGCTTGAAAAAATCCATCGGATTTCGTTCAAGAAAATTACTCACTCGGCAAAGATTTATCTTTTGTTATTTTGCCTGCTTCAACTTTTTTCTCCTTTTCAACTTCAACCCTTTCTTCTTCATTTCCAATATCTTTAACTACACTATCAATTTTTAAGCCTTGCTGCCCTACGACAATAATAGGTTCATCAGCAACAAGCGGTGTAATCACTTCAACAAAACCATTTTCTTCAAATCCTGTATCAACAACCACTTTTTTAGCTTTGTTATCAACCACAACAAACAAGCTTGTTTCTGTATCTGTAACTAACAAGGCTCTTTGTGGTACCACTTGAGCCATTTCATGAACATCAAGCATTAAAGACACTTTTGCAAACATTCCAGGCTTTAAAGCCCCGTTATCATTATTAACATTTAGTGTTACTTTGAAGGTACCTGATTCAGTGTCGATTATTGGCGAAATTAAAGCTACCGTAGCAGGAATAAATATTTGCTCATTTGCAGGAAAAATTAACTGAGCTTGCTGGCCTATTTTTACGCTATTTATTTCTGACTCAGGTAAATAAACGACACCTTGCAAAGTATCTAAAGCGACTATATGAAACATTTCGCTTTCTCCACCAGAAGTCATATTACCTTCTTTAACCATTCTTTCAGCAATTACACCAGATATGGGGGCTTTAACTTTCGAATCTCTAACTTTAATTGCAGCAACCGCTTGTTGATTGGTACGTGATTGAACTAAAAACTCTAATTTCTCTAAATCTTTCACTGAAATTAACTGTTTGCCATCAATAGGTTTACTACGATTATACTCTGCTGTTGCTGAAGCTAGATCGATGCTAGCTCTTTCAAAATCAAGCTGGTAACTTTCAGAATCAATTTCAGCCAATACTTGTCCTTTAGTGACATGCATTCCTTCTTCTACTAATATTTTATTGATCATTCCGGTAACTTTATTAGTCACCTTACTTTCTGATCTGGCCTCAAGAACAGCAGTAGTTTTATACGTATTAGTAATATCTTGAGTAAGTAAAAGCATTGTTTCAACTGGAACTTGATAAACCTCTTTCACCTCCTCATCTTTATTTTCTGATTTAAACTCTGAACATGCAGTTAACAATAAATACGGTAAAATAAATACAGCGAAAGTGACTCTTTTGAAAGTAGATTTCATAACATTCCATTAACATTTTTATAATAATTATTTTGATATTCTAACGCGTTTATTAAAAGTTATTCAAATACTGCTTTTTATACTTGTTATTTATTTGTAACTTTATATAACTAAATATTAATCACTGGATTTCAAACATAAAAAAACCAGCAATTAAGCTGGTTTTTATTTGTTACAACTTCAATATATCTTAGGAAAAAATTCCTTTCATTATCCAGAAGAAGATAATTGATAAACCTGCGCCAACAGGCAGTGTTATTACCCAAGAAATAACAATATTTCTTACAACTCCAAGATTAATCGCAGCAATACCTCTCGCCATTCCTACACCTAACACCGCACCAACAAGTGTTTGTGTTGTTGAAATAGGTAAACCTGCACCAGAGGCAATAACAACAGTACAAGCCGCAGCAAGTTCAGCAGCAAAGCCTCGACTTGGTGTTAAATGCGTAATGCCTTGACCGATAGTAGCAATAACTTTGTGACCAAATAAAGCAAGTCCTGCAACTATACCAAAACCACCTAGTGGTAATATCCACCATACTAGTGAGGCTTTTTTCGCTATTTCACCACCATTATCAACAATACTCACTACTGCAGCCAATGGACCAATAGCATTAGCTACATCGTTTGAACCATGTGCAAATGCCATACAACATGCAGTAACTATCATTAATACCGCAAACACTTTTTCTACGTTAGCATAATGCGTTTTCTTATCTGCTTTATCATCAAATTTAAGTTTAGTGATAAAATATTTACCAACAAAAGCGACTAAAATTGCAACTATTACCGCTAAGTAATAACCACCTGCTGACTTTAATTCGAAGTTATAAAAGCCAACATCAACATTGTCTAAACCTAAATGCTTTAAACCTTTTTTGATAGTAACGAGTGATAAAACAAACCCAGCAAAAAACATATACAAAGGCACATATCGTTTAGCTTGATCAAGTGGCTTATCAGTATCAAAAATTAGTTTTTGTGCACTGTTAAAGATAATGAAAGCAATGACACCAGAAATTAGAGGAGTAATAATCCAGCTACCCACTATTCCACCAACTTTACCCCAAGCAACTGTATCAGGGCTTACGCCAATCGCAGCAAAACCTATAATCGCACCAACTATTGAATGAGTCGTTGAAACTGGCCAGCCTAAAACTGAGGCAATTAGCAACCATGTAGCAGCAGCTAGTAGCGCGGAAATCATCCCGAAAACTAATAATTCAGGAATATCGACAAAGAGTGCAGGGTCAATAATCCCTTTACGAATAGTCGATGTTACTTCACCACCCGCTAAGTAAGCACCAGCAAACTCAAATACCATCGCAATAATAATGGCTTGCTTAATGGTTAAAGCTTTTGAACCAACCGATGTTCCCATTGCATTAGCAACATCATTTGCACCAATGCCCCATGCCATAAAGAAACCTACAGCTGCGGCGATCATGACTAATATAGAGCCATGTTGAACTAAAATATCCATGACTTACCCTTACTTTCTAGCCAATAAAATTTCTAATCGAGCACCGACTCTTTCGGCTAAATCTGCTAGGTCTCCTACCCAATCGATAATTTGATATAAAAACATTACGTCAACAGGGTTTAAATCACCCTCTATCGCGAGTAAGTTTTTGCGTAATGCAATTTGTAAAGAATCTGTATCATCTTCGATATCGTCTAATTGCTGAATCATTTTAGCTACATACTCAACTTCACGGCCTCTGAAGCCCGTTTCAAGAAGATCATCTAATTCATTAATAGCTTCTGCAGCTTTTTCGATGGCTTCAATATTGCGTTGTACATATTGCTTAAATTCTTCTTGTAAGCTTTCAGGAATTATGAGCTTACGCCCTAAGATACGCCCTGCAATATCTTTAGCTTTATTTGCAATTTTATCTTGTTGCGTTAATAACTCTAATAAATCAGCGCGATCAACAGGCATGAATAAACCACCAGGCAACTCTAAACGTAATTGACGTTTAAGTGCATCGGCATCTTGCTCATACTTAGAAATCTTTTTTCTAACTTTTCCTGCAGTAGACCAGTCACTTTCAGCAATCGCTGCAAAGAATGGTACTAATTGATTTGAACACTTCGCTACAATGCGAATATGCTTTTCTAATGGTTTTAATGGTGATTTTGCAAAAACACCAAGAATTGAATTTCTGGCCATATTATGTTTCCAGGAGCTTTAATGCTCTATGTTATTATTCGCTGCGGATATTAACTTATTTATTTACAATAGCAAAAGAATTTAATCACTAAAATAAATACTAAATCAACATATAAAAAACTATGCTTAAAAATCAAATTATTACTTTACTGATTTATTCAGGTTTTGAATGACTATAAACTTTGCCATTAACTAAATAAATAATATATTCACAAATATTCTGACATCTATCGCCAATTCTCTCTAAAGCACGAGCCGACCAAATAACACTCATAATTTGTGGAATAGAACGTGGGTCTTCCATCATATAAGTCATTAGTTGACGCATTAACCCTTCATATTCTCTGTCAATTTTATCGTCATTGCGATGTGCTTTTATCGCCGTTTCAACATCCATGCGGGTAAAAGCATCTAAAGTAACTTGTAAATATTCCAATACACGTCGACCTAAATTATCTAAATTAAGTAATAAATCTTTATGATCATTGGTTAAGCTTTCCAAAGCCACTTGTGCAATTTTTTGTGCTTCGTCACCGATTCGTTCAAGATCTGAAACAGTTTTGACTACTGCCATAATTAAACGTAAGTCACCAGCCGCAGGCTGACGTTTTGCAATTATCCGTGTACATTCATCATCAATACTAACTTCTAAGCTATTAATTGGGTCATCACTGTTGTGCACTTTTTTAGCTAAGTCTTCATCTGCATCACAAACAGAGGTTAACGCGTCACTCAGTTGTTTTTCAACTAAGCCACCCATTTGCATTACATGATTAATAACACGCTCTAAATCTTCATTAAACTGACCCGATATATGACGGCCAATATTTAAGTTATCCATTAAAATCTCCTATTAATACTTAATAATTAACCGTATCGTCCAGTAATATAGTCTTCTGTTTTCTTTTTATGTGGTGTAGTAAATAAAGTGTTGGTATCACTGTATTCAATTAAGTCGCCCATATACATAAATGCAGTCTGATCAGAAACCCTTGCTGCTTGTTGCATATTATGCGTAACGATAACCACCGTGAATTGCTTTTTCAGATCATTAATTAACTCTTCAATCGTTAGCGTGGAAATAGGATCAAGTGCTGACGTAGGCTCATCTAATAATAATACTTCAGGTTTAATAGCAATCGCTCGAGCTATCACTAAACGTTGTTGTTGACCACCAGATAAACCTAGAGCACTATCATGCAAACGGTCTTTAACTTCATTCCAAAGCGCCGCACTTTTTAATGCAACTTCAACAGCCTCGTCCAAAACTCTTCGATTGTTTTCTCCCATAATGCGTAAACCATAAACAACATTTTCATAAATACTTTTTGGAAAAGGATTAGGACGCTGAAACACCATACCGACTTTTCTTCGTAATGCAGCAACATCAACATGCTTATTATAAATATTTTCACCATGAAGGTTTATCTCACCTTCAATGCGACAATGATCGACTAAGTCATTCATACGATTAATACATCTAAGTAAGGTCGACTTACCACAACCACTTGGGCCGATAAATGCTGTTACCTGTCCTTTAGGGATAGACATTGTAATATTTTGCAGTGCTTGTTTATCGCCGTAATATAAATCTAAATTTTTAATATCTAGCGCTTTTTGCTCTGCTGACATGTTATTTAAATCAATCTTAGTTGTTGTATCTAATATTGTTTTAGGGCTAACAGAAATCATATTTTTCTCTACTATTAATAATGCTTTAATCTTTTATTTGAGTAACTTACTACTCGCTTAAATACTTTATTTTTCAACTTAAATGCTGATAAAACTAATGTTCTAACATGCGATATTTTTCACGTAATTTATTTCGAATAGACACTGCAGTCATATTAAGTGCAACAATTATAGTAACCAATAATAGCGCAGTGGCGTAAACTAATGGTCTTGCAGCTTCAACATTAGGGCTTTGAAAGCCAACATCATAAATATGAAAACCTAAATGCATAAACTTTCTATCTAAATGTAAAAATGGGAAGTTACCATCAAGCGGTAAGTTTGGTGCCATTTTCACAACACCTACTAGCATTAATGGAGCAACTTCACCTGCAGCACGCGCTATAGCTAATATAATACCGGTCATAATTGCAGGGCTTGCGATAGGTAAAATAATGCGCCATAAAGTCTCTACTTTAGTTGCACCTAGCGCCAAGCTACCATGACGCATTGCCGAAGGAATTCGAGAAAGTCCTTCTTCAGTTGAAACAATAACAACGGGTAACGTTAATATTGCTAACGTAATTGCAGACCACATCACACCAGGAGTACCAAAAGTAGGGCTTGGTAAAGTCTCAGGATAGAATATTTGATCTAAGCTTCCACCAACCATGTAGACGAAAAAACCTAAACCAAAAACACCATAAACAATTGAAGGAACACCCGCTAAGTTTATTACAGCAATTCTTAATAATTTAGTTAAGGCATTATTTCCTGCATATTCATGTAAATATATTGCGGCTATAACCCCCATAGGAGATACGATAACAGTCATTAATAATACCATTAGAACAGTACCAAAAATTGCCGGAAACACACCACCTTCAGTATTGGCTTCTCTAGGGTCATCAACGATAAATGATGCTATTTGACTAAAGAACATACCAAGCTTATCAAACAAATTCATTTGATTATTTGTTGATACTTTTAAAATATCGGCAAAATTAATAGAAACAATTTGTCCATCCATTGCTTTCATTTTAATTTCATCACGAGAAACCTTCTCACGTAATAACAATAAAGACTTTTCAAGCGTTTGATATTCTGCTTCTAATTGAGCAACTTTAAGCGAAATATCTTGCTCTTTTTGAGCCGTATAATCACCACTTAACTTATATTTACGCTCTCTTAGGCGTAAACGTTCAAGCTGATAGTTAATCGCACCAATATCAACTTTTTGTAGCGCTTCGATCTCTTCTTGAAATTCAAGCACTCTTTCAAGCAAAACAGGCATTTGCTCTAAAGAAACAACTTTACCGTCTAAAATAACCTCTTCGATATAGCCATAAAAATTGCCATTGGTTCTTCGTTCAATAACGACCAATTTTTCTGGTGTTGATTGCTTCGTAATTTCAGGTACTAATATCCAACGAAAATCTAAGCTAACAAGCTCACGGTTTCCCGTTTTTACTAATAGACGTTCAACAGTTTCTTGCTTTGGATCTAAGTTCAGTTCTAAATGTGATAACTGTTTACTTGGAATACTTTCACGATCATAAATTTCACCAATAACTGTACTAGCTTTGCCTTTTTGATCAAGAAGTTCAAACTGGTAAACTTCTGCAGGCCAAAAATATGATAAGCCACGTGAAGCAATTAACCACAATAAACCTATTACAGATATTAAACTAAGACTAACACCACCAGCCGACAACCAAATCCAGGGTGAGCCTGATTTAAACCATTTATTCATTTTTCAGACCTCAACCTATAAAGAACTATATTTTTCACGTAAACGCTGACGAATAAACTCAGCTAACGTGTTAAAAACAAAAGTAAAAACAAACAACACAAAAGCAGCTAGAAAGAGAATACGGTAATGTGAACTGCCCACTTCTGATTCTGGCATTTCAACTGCGATATTAGCCGCTAATGTTCTCATTCCTTGGAAAATACTCCAATCCAAAATAGGCGTATTTCCAGTGGCCATTAATACAATCATAGTTTCACCTACAGCACGACCTAACCCCATCATAATTGCAGAAAAAATCCCTGGACTTGCAGTTAGCAATACAACTTTAATTAGCGTTTGCCATTGCGTAGCACCTAATGCTAAAGAACCACTTGTTAAATGCTTAGGTACACTAAAGATTGCATCTTCTGCCATCGAAAAAATGGTAGGGATTACAGCAAATCCCATTGCTATACCCACGACTAAGGCATTACGTTGGTCAAAATCAATGCCCAAATCGTTAGTAATAAATTGACGAACATCACCACCAAAAAAATAGGTTTCCATCAAAGGTGATAAACTAAATGAAATATAAGCAACCAAAATGAGTACCGGGACCAAAATAATTGGCGCCCATGTTTCTGGGATTTGATTTTTTATATTTTTTGGTAAATTGTGCCAAACAAACGCAGTAACAAATACTGATATGGGCAACAATATAAAGAGCAAGGCGATTGCAGGTAAGTTAGTTTCTACAATAGGCGCAAGCCATAAGCCAGCTAAAAAACCTAAAATAACGGTTGGTAAAGCTTCCATTAATTCTATTGTTGGTTTTACTTTTTTTCGTAAACCTGGTGTCATAAAGTAGGCTGTATAAATAGCTGCCGTTAATGCAATAGGCACAGCAAATAACATTGCGTATAGCGCAGCTTTCATCGTTCCAAATGAAATCGGTACTAAAGAAAACTTTCCTTCAAAGTCATCAGAACCTGAAGTCGATTGCCAAATATATTCTGGTTCAGGATAACCTTCATACCAAACTTCTTGCCATAATGCCTTCCAAGTTACTTCAGGATGTTCATTTTTTACTGAAAATAACTGAAAATTATTTTCGTTAAACATTAATAGTCCATCTGCTCGAGGTGAAATAACAAAAGAATCAGGAATATTCCCAGTTAAATTACCTCCCCATAAATCGGCTTCACTAGTCGTGTAAAAGGAACCTACATCACCAGATTCAGTTATGGTATAAAAACTCTTTCGATATTGTTCCGTATATATTTTACTAACGGCTTCAGAGTCACTAACATTAAACGTTCTTACCTGTTTAAATTCACGGCCATTATCAGTAGCCACTTCAAACCATTGACTAACAATACCATCGCTATCACCGAGCAATATAGAACTACCACCAGAAAGTAACGCCATTGAAGTTAAATGCATAGGGTTTGCTCTATTTTGAGCAAGTTGAGGAATAATCGTTGCTTTTAATTTAACATCCATATCATCTGATAAATCAAACACTAACACTTGATCTTCACTTCGAATAAAAGCCATAGCAAGATCTGGAGACAATAAAATATTATTTACTTGATTATTCGCTAACTCTATCTGTTGATATTCAATTTCATAAGCAGGATCATAAGAAAAATCATCTTCAGCAATTAATGTTGTTTTTATCAACCGTTGATCTTTTGTATAACCAACAAAGACAGCACGTTCATCATCCATAGCGAATGATAAATGTGTAAAACCGATACCTTGTTCATCTACAGGAATAAAATCTTCTCCCAAAGGAAAAGTAATATTTGGAATGACTTCCCTTGATCCAGAATCATAGATTGATTGAAATTTTGGTGAAACTAATGAAACATTACCAAGCTCATCAAGCAACAATTTATGGTCAGTACCAGCATCAATAACTTGCACTAGTTTATTTTCAGATAATGACTGCTGAAAAACTCGTGTCGATTCATTATTGACATCAACTTTTTGCTTCAAACTTGTTAATGGGTAGTAATTAATATCACCATTACCATCAATGGTGTAAACCAATTCTTGCAACTCATCTAGTCCTGTTGCTAAAACAGCTTGATCATTTTTAATAGAGAACGATGTGACTTTTGTTATTTCTGCTGATTCAAAAATAGGTTTTATCACATAGAGTAAATACATAAAAATTAGCACTAAGGTAAATAACACACTGATACCACCCAGTGTAATTAACCATTTCGCTAATGAATTTTTCACCTGACGTATGCCGGTTGACTTAAGCGCTATTGCCACTAAAAAACACCTTCAAAGATAGAAATTATCCAACTTCGACAATTATAAGACAGTTATGTGACACTTTTGTGACAATCATGGTTTTCTTTAAATACATCACAATTTGAATGAATGTGTGGAACATCAGAAATTCATCACTAGATAAGAAAGTTTAACATTCAAGTTACACCTGAGATTATTTTGTAACTCGTCAATGATTCGATAGCGGACGTTAAAAAATATAAAAACATTAGCTTTTTGATGATGGCTTCTGTCAATGATTCGCTCAGGCCGAATGTGAACTAGGCCTTTGGTTCTTTATCTCCTAAAGACCATCCGAGCACAATAGCGTTCAATTTTTTGAGCGTTATACGTCAAACATATTAAGGTGCTCCTATTACTTTGCTTTTGTTGCTTTTGCTTACACATTCTTAGAAGATTTTTAACTGATAAACAGCTATCGTGTTTGGAAAACGCTGGTAAATTATTTTCAGTATACGGGCATTATCAAACAACAATTTTCCAAATGAAACATAAAGTTTAAAAAGGAATTATCTGTAATGAAACAACAATTAAATGTATTACTTTTCTCGTTTCTCTCAATCTCAACATTGACTAGTACACACTCATCAGCAGAACAAACAAACTCTTGGGATAACGCGTATAACGCCGAAACTAAAAAACGATTTATTCCGGTTGAACTATTTACTGGAGCAAATTGGGATGGGCAACATCAGTTGAAGTTAAATGAGGCAACAACGACAGCGTGTTATATCATAGTTGGGCGAAATCAGCCCTGCGATCAGGTTAAGCTTTCAGGCCCTTTTTTGACAGAAAGGAATGAAACCCAAATCGAATGGGCAGGAGACAAAATACCTTATTATTTACGAACATTCCGAAATCGAGGTGGTCAAGTAGAATCACACTTTACCATCAATAATTCAAAAGATGGTATGGTCAGAATATTTGACATGCGTAAACAATGGGGCGAAAGAAAATACGACGGGCTTGGAAGTAAGTTTCCACTTGGCTATTGGAAAGAAGGTGAAGTACGTAACTACCCATCCAAGCGTCCTACGAGAATTGAGATAATAGAGTTGAATGGACCTGATAATTGCTTAACGTTCAGATGGATTGTCGGCGACGGTCAAAAAAGAAACCAAGATAACAACTACACATTTTGTCCAAATCTCGGTTTCACTGCTTATGACTCAAATTATAGAGGAAAAACTCGGAAGCGATAGAGATTTGGAGACGAATATTGTTTCTACTTACGTCAAACGTTTTGGAAAGTCTTACCTCGATCTTTCATCAGTTTCATACTCGGTATTAGGCTGAACGGAAAATTAAAAATAGTACCTTTAAATCCAGCCCAATACAGATTACTGTGATTAAAGTGCAGTTTTAGGCTCCAAGCAGTCCTTAATTCAACAATTATTCATGTCGGCTTTGAAATAATACTCCGATACGAATTCTCACTGGCAACTTTGAGCTTAAACCCGTCTCACAGCCGAGTAGAAAACCTTGGCTAATACTCTTCTAAATATGATCAATGATACACAAAATCTAATGTCGGCTGTGGCTAGCGGTTGACATAAAAAGCTGATAGTTAACTTCCGCTAAGCGCACATTTTTGACATTAGCTGATCTCTGATGAATTTTTATAATTTAAAGATTCTTGGATTGATTGCTAAGAGCAGTAGCTGCCACACTGCGGACATTAGCTGTCAAGCGTCAAACAGCGTCTTGGATTAGATTGTGTATTGATAACGCCT